>JBDHWA010000009.1:0-16196 GCA_039809945.1 Dehalococcoidia bacterium
GGGCCTACCGGTAGTTGCCGAACTTCAGCTCGATCCCGTAGTCCTGCGTCTTCAGGTCCGCGATGACCTGCTGCAGTTCGTCCCGGCTTGGGCTGCTGATGCGGACGGCGTCGCCCTGCACCTGCGCCTGCGCCTTCTTGTACTTCTGCTCTTTCACGAACTTCACGATCTTCTTCGCGATGTCCTGCTCGATTCCCTGGACGAGCGTGATGTCCTGGCGGAGCGTGCCCTGGGTGGCCTTTTGCGGCGTGCCCCGGGTCAGGTTCTTCACGGGCACGTTGCGCGCGATGAGCCGGCCCTGGAGCACCTGCCACATCGCCTCCAGCTTGTAGTCGTCCTGGGCGTGGAAGCCAATCTTCGTGTCGCCGTGTTCGTAATCGATCTCGGCGACCATGCCCTTGAAGTCGAAGCGGTTCGCGATCTCCTTGCGCGCCTGGTTGACGGCATTCGCCACTTCCTGGAGGTCGCATCCGGTGGTGATGTCGAAGGTTTCGTCTTTCGCCATGGCCCCACTGTACCGTGCCCGCTCCTGAGCGAGTAGCCGCGAACCAAACCGGCCCCGCCGTTCGGCTACACTGTGCCCAGAGTCCTGCCGCGGAGGCGCCCCCGAAATGACCGACCTCGAACGTGCGAAAGAGCTGCGCGCAGCCTATGACGAAGCCGTGGTCCAGGAGGGCAAAGAACTCGCCGGGCCGTTCATGACTGTCTCCGGCCGGCCCATCGACCGCCTCTACGACGCCACCGATGTCGCGCACATCGACTACGAGCGCGACATCAACCTCCCGGGCAACTATCCCTATACGCGCGGCATCCACCGCACCGGCTACCGCGGCAAGCCCTGGACGATCCGCATGTTCAGCGGCTTCGGCTCGGTCGAAGAGACGAACCAGCGCTACAAAGACCTCCTGGCCACCGGCAACAACGGCCTCAGCATCGCCTTCGATATGCCCACCCTCATGGGCTACGACCACGACGAACCCTGGGCCGAAGGCGAATTCGGCAGCTGCGGCGTCGCCGTCGACTCCCTGACCGACATGGAGATGCTGCTGGACGGCCTCCCGCTCGACCGCATCACGACGTCGATGACCATCAACAGCCCGGCGCCGGTGGTCTGGGCGCTCTTCATCGCGGCCGCAGAGAAGCGCGGTGTGCCCCGGGCGAAGCTCGCCGGCACCCTCCAGAATGACATTCTCAAGGAGTACATCGCCCAGAACGAGTACATCTACGACCCCGCTGCCTCGATGCGCCTGGTCACCGACACGATCGAGTTCGCGGCGAAAGAGATGCCGCTCTGGAACCCGGTCTCCGTCTCCGGCTACCACATCCGCGAAGCCGGCGCCACGGCCGCCCAGGAACTCGCCTTCACCCTCGCCGACGGGATCGAGTACGTGAAGTGGGGCCTCGCCCGCGGCATGGACATCGATTCGTTCGCCGGGCGTATCAGCTTCTTCTTCAACAGCCACAACGACTTCTTCGAAGAGGTGGCCAAGTTCCGTGCGGCCCGCCGCATCTGGGCCCGCCAGATGCGCGAGCGGTTCGGCGCGAAGAACCCGCGAAGCTGGCTCATGCGCTTCCACACGCAGACGGCCGGGGTCTCGCTCACCGAGCAGCAGCCCGAGGTGAACCTCGTGCGCGTGGCAATCCAGGCCCTCGCCGCCGTCATGGGCGGCACCCAGTCGCTCCACACCGATGCGATGGATGAAGCGATCGCCCTTCCCAGCGACAAGGCCGCGCGGCTCGCCGTCCGCACCCAGCAGGTCATCCTCCACGAGAGCGGCGTGGTCAACACCATCGACCCGCTCGGGGGGAGCTACTTCGTCGAAAAGCTGACGAGCGAGATGGAGAAGGACGTCCTCGACTACTTCGACAAAATCGAGGCCCTCGGCGGCGTCATCCCGGCCATCGAAACCGGCTTCTTCCAGAAGGAGATCGCGGACGCCTCGGCCCGCTTCCAGTTCGAGGTCGACACGCGCGACCGCATCGTCGTCGGCGTAAACGAATACCTGATGGACGAGCAGCCGGACATCCCGATCCTGAAGTTCGACCCCGAGGGTGAGAAGCGCCACCTGGCCCGCCTGAAGAAACACAAGGCCGAGCGCGACGCGACGAAGCACGCTGCCGCCCTGGCCGCCCTCGAAGAGGCCAGCCGCGACGCCAGGACGAACACGATGCCCTACATCATCGATGCCGTGAACGCCGGCGCGACGGTGGGTGAAGTCTGCAACCTCTGGCGGCGCGTCTTCGGCGAGTACAAAGAGCAGGTCGTCGTCTAAGCCGCAGGCGGCTGGTCCAACCGGCACGTACAATCCCCGGCAAAACCGGCGCTCCCACGCGCCCATGGAGTACCCACCAGATGACCGTCGCCAATTTCTCCCTCGCCGGGAAGGTCGCCATCGTGACCGGCGGCAGCCGGGGCATCGGCCGCTCGATCGCCGTCGCCCTCGCCGAAGCCGGCGCCGATGTCTGCGTCGCTGCGCGCAAGCCGGAAGCGCTCGAAGAGTCGGTCGCCGCTATCAACGCGACCGGCCGCAAGGGCATCGCCGTCCCCACGAACGTGCGCGAGGCCGAGGGCCTGCAGAACCTCGTCGCGGAGACGAAGAAGCAGCTCGGGCGGATCGACATCCTCGTCAACAACGCCGCGACGAACCCCCAGTTCGGGCCTATCGCGAACCTCGAAGAGCGCGCCTGGGACGCGATCATGAACACGAACGTGAAGTCGGCCTGGCTGCTCAGCAAGCTCGTCCGGGAGGCTATCAAGGAGCACGGCGAGGGCGGCAGCATCATCAACGTCAGCTCGACCGGCGGCCTGCGGGCCAGCGGCGGCCTCGGCGGCTACTCGGTCTCGAAGGCCGCGATCATCATGCTCACCCAGGTCTGCGCGAAGGAGTGGGGCGTCGACGGCATCCGCGTGAACTGCATCGCCCCCGGCCTCATCAAGACCGAGTTTTCGCGGGCACTCTGGGACAACGAGGCCATCCTCAAGAATTCGCTCACCCAGAGCCCGCTGCGCCGCATCGGCGACCCGGATGAGATGGCCGGCGCGGTCGTCTACTTCGCCAGCGCTGCCTCATCGTTCACCACCGGCCAGACGCTCGTCCTCGACGGCGGCGGGCTGGCCTGAACTGAACGCCCGTGCCCGACATGCTCGCCCGGCTGTATGACCTGCCGCCGAGCGCACCGGAAACGGCGCGCCTCGCGGGCCAAGGTGTGGTCTGCCGCCGGGCCGAGGCCTACGAGCGCTCGCAGGTGACGGCGTTCGCGGCGAGGCACTTCCCTCACTGGGAGGATGAAGCCGCGGCGGCGTTCCACCACACGCCGCCGGGCATCTTCATCGCCGTCGAAAACCGCGCGGTCCAGGGCTTCGCCTGCTACAACGTCACCCGCCCGGATTACTTCGGGCCCACGGGCGTGCTCGAATCGCAGCGCGGGCGTGGGATCGGGCGCGCGCTGCTGCTCCAGTGCCTCGAAGCGCTCGCCGCCGAGGGCTACGCGTACGCCATCATCGGCGGCGTCGGCCCGGCGGAGTTCTACGAGCGCGCGGTGGGCGCTACGCTCATCCCGGGCAGCGAAAAGGGCATCTACCGCAACCGCCTGGCCCCGGAGGGACCCGCATGAAATGGCTCGGCCGCCTCGTCCGCAAACTCGTCCGGCTGGTGGTGGTCACCGCCACGCTGACGGTCGTCATCATCCTGCTCGACGCACTGCTCTCGCCGGACGACCGGGAAACCGGCCGCCCGGCCTGACCTCATGCGAAGGCGATGGTCTTCGCCCCCAGGGTGACCTCTTCGACGACCTTCGCGGCTCCGACGATCCTTGCCTTGTCGATGGCGTCTTCGCCAATGCCGCGCGGCTTGGTGCAGGCGCCGCAGAGCCAGACCTCTCCGCCGTTGGCCACGAACTCGTCGTAGAGCGAGGCCAGCGGAGGGAGCCCGGGAGATGCGACCGAGGCCCGTTTCTCAGCGATCCCGAGCCATGCCGCGTCGATGGTGCAGAGGACGACGGCCCGCTGTCCGGCCGTCGCAGCGATGTTTGCGGCAACGAATGGCAGAGTCGCTCGCTCTGCATCCTCCGGGCCGTGGGTGCATGTAAAAATCAAAAGGTCAGTCATCGGTTTTTCTCCACAAGAATGATGGTTCGCCCGGCTTCATCGGCTCGAACGTCGAGGACCGTGTTGCCAAGCATGCGTGCCAGCGGCGGCAGGTCTTCGCGCGCCGCCGGGTCCGAGGTTGTTACCTCGAGTCGTCCACCCACAGGGACCTGGCTGAGCTCTGAGCGGAAGGCGCCGGCGAGTCCGTCACCGCAACCAAGGTC
The DNA here is from genome assembly GCA_039809945.1 of Dehalococcoidia bacterium. Classification (GTDB taxonomy): domain Bacteria; phylum Chloroflexota; class Dehalococcoidia; order Tepidiformales; family Tepidiformaceae; genus Amarobacter. The sequence continues at coordinate 4,312 of JBDHWA010000009.1, forward strand.
ACCGGCATCGAATATCCGGGTGACGCCTTCACTCTGTTCAGAAACAAGCCTGAACCCGGAACAGAGGATGTCGAGATGCTCGAAACCATCGGCCCCGGCGGTGAAGTACGCGTGCTGTTCGACGACGCGGCGATCGTCCCCGTTCGCGGCGCGGAAACGGTAGGTCATTACCGGCTTGTCCTGGACTGCCGAGCATTCCTGCAGCTCTGGTTCTAACCGCCACCGTGAGAACCAGCCGTTGATTTTTTCGGCAACCGGCCCCCGGCCTTCGAGAAAGACGTACTCCGGTGGAGTGATCGCCCGCATCCTGACGCCGGGCGCCAGTAAGCTGGCCAGCCCCTCGTTGTCATGCGCCTGGATCGCCGCCCAGAATCGCTCGGCCAGCGTCCGTTCGAATTCCACGTTCCTGCCCCCGTAGGTGAAATCGGTTCGAGCGTATCACCGCCATCTGGCGGTCAGCGCTGCAAAATCTGAAGTAACGGAAGTGGGCCATGTGGTACCGTCTGCGCCCATGGAAACCTATGGTCAGTTCTGTCCGCTCTCCAAAGCGTCGGAATTGCTCGCCGAGCGCTGGACGCTCCTCGTCCTACGAGAACTGCTCCTCGGGAGTGAACGCTTCGCCGAGATCCAGCGCGGCGTTCCTACGATGTCACCGAGCCTGCTCAGCAAGCGGCTGAGTTCGCTCGAACGGGCCGGGGTGATCGTGAAGGAGAAGCGGCCTGGAGCTGGTTTCAGCTATCGCCCCACGGCGGCGGCCCTGGAGCTTCAGCCGCTCATCGTCGGCCTCAGCGCATGGGGCCACCGCTGGCTCCGGACCGACTACCGCGATGAAGACCTCGATCCGTCGTTCCTGATGTGGGACATACGCCGGAACGTGAAGCCGGAGGCGCTCGGTGAACAGAAGATTGTGGTCTCCTTCTCGTTCCCTGCCGCTCGAAGCCCGCAGAAGACCTTCTGGTTGGTTTCGGCGCCCGGCGACGCGGACCTGTGCATGACAGATCCCGGCTACCCAGTCGATGTCGAGGTGGTCGCGGACCTGCGCGCGCTTACCAAGGTCTGGCTTGGGGACCTTACCCTCAGCGCTGCCCGGCGGACCGATGCCATCCGCATCGAAGGACGGCCAGCCAGCATCCGTCAGTTCGAACGGTGGCTCGGACAGCACCCGCTGGCAGTGGTGCAGCGCGGCCGCTGAGCCGTCGCTCAGTGCTCGACGCACTGCTCTCGCCGGACGACCGCGAAACCGGCCGCCCGGCCCGAGGCGAACAACCCGCTTCCGCTAGGAGCCCGGCGTTTCGTGACGGGAACGAGCCGACTCCGTGGCCAGCCGCGCGGGGCTGCCCGGCACGCCGCGAAGACCGGCCGCTCGAAGCGCAACCACGATCTCGTTGAACTGCGCCGGGCCGGTCACTTCGAGCACGAGTTCGAGCACGGCGACGCCGACCGGCATCCCCGGCGACTCCCGGTTGTGGTCGACTTCGAGGATGTTGCCGCCCGCCTGCGCGACGATTGCCGAAACGAGCGCCAGTTCGCCCGGCGTGTCGCTCACTTCGACGGCGAGGTGCTGGTAGCGCCCCGCTTCGACAAGACCGCGCCGGACAATCGACCCGAGCAGGTTGATGTCGATGTTGCCGCCGGAGATGACCGCCAGCGCCGAACCGCGCGGACGGTAACGCCCCGACATGATGGCTGCGACGCCGAGCGCGCCCGCCCCTTCGACCACGAACTTCGCGCGTTCGATAAGCATCACGATGGCCTGGGCGATGGCGTCGTCGCCAACCGCGACCATCTCATCGACGTGGCGTTCGATGAGTTCGAACGTGCGCCCCGACGGACCCGAGACAGCGACACCGTCGGCGATAGTGCGCTGGCTGCCCGTTGTCACAAGGTGGTGGCTGGCGAACGACCGGACGATGCCGTCCATGGCCGCCGCCTGCACACCGATAACACGGATGTCCGGGCGGACGGCCTTGATAGCCGTGGCAACGCCGGCCAGCAGCCCGCCGCCGCCTGCCGGGACCAGCACTTCGGTGACCGCCGGCGCCTGGCGGACGAGTTCGAGGCCGAGCGTTCCCTGCCCGGTGATGATTGCGTCGTCATCGAACGGCGGGACGAAAACGCGGCCTTCCCGTTCGGCGATGGCAAAGGCCTCGGCGCGCGCCTCGTCCAGCGAAGCCCCGTGGATGATGACCGTCGCGCCGAGCGCCCGGGTTGCGTTGATCTTGGCCAGCGGGGCGCTCGCCGGGACCACAATGGTCGCCGGGATGCCCCGCAGCGAGGCGGCCAGCGCGACGCCCTGGGCGTGGTTACCCGCGCTCATCGCGACCAGCCCGCGCCGGCCGTCCTCCTCCGAAAGCTGGCGGACGAAGTTGAGCGCGCCACGCACCTTGAACGACCCCGTGAGCTGGAGGTTTTCGCACTTGAGCAGGACGTCGTGGTCGAGGCCGGGAGAGGGCACGCGCAGGGGCCAGACGGGCGTTTCGCGCACGTGCCCGTGGAGCGCGGCCGCGGCTGCTTCGATATCGGCGAGGGCGATCATCGTGACCTCCAGATCTTTCGTCGCTCCCAGCAGCGCGCGCAGATGCTCACGGGCCGGTCGATCGAGACCCAGCCGTCGCTGAATGGGTACATCCGCTCGGAGAGGTGGCGGGCGCAAAACTGCCCGCGGCAGAGCGAACATTCGAAGCCGGGGTGCGGCCCGCACTCTTCGATGCCGCAAAGGCCGACATGGTTCCGTTCCGAGACCCGCCGCTTGTAGGCGGTGTGGTCCACCAGGTCATCGTGCTTCGCCTGGCAGCGCTTGCGCGAACAAACGGCGTCGAGGCCGTCGAGGTGGTAGGCATGCGCCTCGCAGAAGTCGCGGCCGCAGTACTGGCAGCTGTACGCCGCCGCTTGCTGGCACCGGGAGAACCTTCCGCCAATCTGGCAGAGCGTCCCAGGTCGCACCCTCGTCCCCCGAACGCGTGAAGAGCGTCACCCAGATCGTGGTTCGCCGCGATGGCCGCGGTCAACGGCCCCCTGGCAGCCATGCGCAGGCGCCAGCCCCTGGTTCGAACTGCTGCGACGGCGCCCGACGCCAGCCGTCCTGCTCGAAGAAGTCCACCGTGCCTGCGGCGTTCGAGACGGCGGCGACGTACGAACCGTCGGGCGAAAGGCAGGTCCCGTCCGGGCGCTCTCCCGTGCGCAGCCGCTTCGTCACCTCGGGTTTCGTCACGTCGACAACGGCAAGCTTCGCGTCTCCCTGGAGCGAAACGATCACCCGCGTCGCGTCGAGCGGGGTCACACGCACCGGCGCCCGGCCGATGCTCAGCGTGCGAACGCCGCTCAGGCCGGGGACCTCGGCGAACGTGAGCGTGCCGCCCTCGGCGTCGGCTGTCACCGCGACCCCGGCGACGATTGCAATCGCCTCGGGCTGCGCGCCGGATGCGACGGTCTGCAGTGCGGGTTCGATCTGCCGGAGCGTGTTGTCCCGCGAGTCCGTGACGATGATGGCCCCGCCGGTGGCAGCGATGGCGTGCGGCGTGTTCCCGGTCGGCAGGCGGCGCAGTTCGGTCATCGTTGCGCGGTCGACCACAACCACCTGGTTCGACTTGTCCAGCGTCACGTACAGGTTCCCGCCGAGGTAGGCGATCCCGTGCGGCTCGCCGTCGAGTCGGAGTGTGCGGAGGATCGAGTGCGCCGCGGGGTCGATCTCCAGAAGGAGCCCGCCGCGGCCGAGGGTGACGTAGAGCCGGCCTTCGGCGACGAGCATTTCGTGGGGAGGTCCCGGCAGCGAGACGTCGGTCCGGAGTCTCTTGCCCAGATCCATGAACGTCAGCATCTCGGTCCGCAGGTTCGCGACGACGAGCACTCCCGTAGTTGGCGAGTCAGCCGGAGTGGGGTCCTTCGCGAACCGCGAAAAAACCGCGATGGACAGCAGCATCAGCGGAATGATGCCGAGGCTGACCATGCGGTTCAGGCGCTGGACCGAGACGTTCCCGAACAGTCGTCGCTCCTCCTGGCTGGCAGCGGCGCCCCCGTTCTCACGGAGGCGCCGCCTCGTTCGTTACTAGCGGATGATGTTGACCAGGTCCTGGAGCATCTGGTCACCGGCGGTAATGACGCGCGACGATGACTGGAAGCCGCGCTGGGCGAGGATGACGTTGGTGAACTGCTGAGCCAGGTCCACGTTCGAGCCTTCGAGCGTGCCCGTGCTCACCGAGCCGCGGCCGTTTGAGTTCGGCAGGCCGACGATGGCTTCGCCCGAGTTGGAACTCGGCGCCCAGAGGTTCTGGCCCTGGCGCTGGAGACCGCCGGGGTTCGTGAAGCTGGCGAGGGCGAGCTGGCCGATGACCCGGTTCGCGCCGTTCGAGTAGATGCCGGTGATCTCGCCGGTCGAGCCGACGGCGAAGCTCACGAGCGCCCCTGCGGCCGAGCCTGTCTGGCTCTGCAGATTCGCCTGGCTGGCCCCGGCGTACTGGGTGAACGAGGAGACGTCGAGCGTGAAGGTCAGCGGGTCGGCGCCGGTGCCGAGGTCCGCGGCCGGGATGGTGAAGGAAACCTTGCCGTTGTTCGCGACGCCGGTGTCGAGCGTGCCGGTTGGCAGGAAGGCAAGCGTGCCGTTCGCCACCGTCACGGCGTCGTCGAAGGCGTTGCCGGGGGTCGCATCAGGGCCTGGTGTGTCCGGGATGTCGTGTTCCGCTGTGACGTCCCAGGTGTTGGATGCGGTCTTGGTGAAATAGACCTTGATGGTCTTGGCGTTGCCGAGCGAGTCGTAGGCGGTGACCGTGGTGCTGACCACGTTGTTCGGTGCGACCGTCGACGTGCCGGCGTCCAGGTTCCCGGCCATGATCATGCCGGCCTTCGGCGCCGGGACGGTCAGGTCCTGGGTCGCCTGGGCGCTGATGCGGGTGCCGAAGGGGATTTCGAGCGGGCTCAGCGGCGACTCAACGTCAACCGCGCCGGTCGGGTCAGCGACCCAGCCCATCACCTTGAGGCCCGTGACCGGGTTCACCAGGCTGCCTTCGACATCGATATCGAAGGCGCCGTCGCGGGTGTAGTAGTTGCGCGTCCCGTCGCTCACCACGAAGAAGCCGTCGCCCTGCACGGCGAAGTCGGTGAGTTTGCCGGTGCTCTGCAGCGAACCCTGGGTCATCACGTTGTCGATGCCGCCGAGTTGCATGCCCAGGCCGACCTGCGCCGGGTTCGTACCGCCGCGGCCCGCCTGCGGGGTGCTCGCGCCGCGAACCGTCTGGCCGAGGATGTCCTGGAAGGTCACCCGGCTGGACTTGTAGGCGATGGTGTTGACGTTGGCGATGTTGTTGCCCACCACGTCCATGTAGGACATGTGGTTCTTCATCCCGGAGATGGCGGAAAAGAGTGCTCGCATCATGGCTGGTTGATCCTTCCTGCGGGTGCCTCCCCGCATCGTGTCTGGATCAGGCCTCCGACATGCGGACCGGCCCGAAAGGTGGCGTGCGAACCCGGGAGGGCTAACCTCCCCGGCCGCTCAGGCGATAACGACGGAGTCAATGTTGGTGAAGACCCGCTCCTTTCCCTGTTGGGCCTGGATGGCGGTGACCACCTTGCGGTCCCGCACATCAACGACGACGGCGAGGTCGTCGAGCATGACGACGCTGTTCTTCGCGCCCTTTTCGGCGGCGCGCGAGATGGCCGCATTGAGGCGCCCGAGGCGTGCCGGGTCGATGTCCAGGTCGCGCCGTTCGATCCGCTTCGCCGCATGGGTGCTGAACTGCACCCCGGCGAGGGTGTCCTTGAAGCTTGGCCCTCCCGCCGTGCGGACCGGGGCCGGGCTTGCCGGGCGGTTCAGCCCGCCGGGCCCGATCGGCTGCGAGCGGTCGATGACCATCACTGCACCTCCGAGATGGTGAACAGGTCGATGACCTTGTCGCCCACCAGGAGCATGGGGATGCCCTTCTCGTCGGTGACCACCCGTTCGACCACGCCGGTCACTTCGTTGCCCGCGTTCGGCAGGTCGGCGGCAGCGGCGACGACGCGCTCGTCCTTGTTCACGGCCGCCTTCTCCATGCTCGTCAGCCGGGCGAAGGGACGCCCGTAGAGGTCGCGCCCAACAAGGTCACGGGTCACGCCGATGGCGTCGACCTGCTTGCCGGTGATGGTCTTGCCGAGCATCCCGGCGGCGCTGTTGAGTTCCTGGACGCCCTGCAGCACCTTCATGCTGTCGGCCACGACCTTCATCTGGTTGAGCGCTTCGAACTGGGCCATCTGGGCCATGAAGTCCGAGTCCTTCTGCGGTTCGAGGGGGTTCTGGTTCCGCATCTGGGCGATGATCAGCTTCATGAAGTCGACCTGGCCGAGGCCGTTGCTGGCCTTCTGCTTCTGGTCGCTCGTGGTCGTGTTCTGGAGCGCGGTAATGGCGTCGATGGGCGAAGTCATGGCGTGCTCCTAGACCCGGTAAACCACGGCGCCGTCGGGGTTGTAGGCGGCGCGCAGGCGGTTGTGGGTGTGGCTGCTGGACGGCTGGTCCGCGCCGAAGATGCTGGCGAAATCGCCCGCGGCCGGGCGGTTCTGCTGGGACTGCTGTTCGGCCCACTGCTCGCCAGCCTGGCCGCGCCCGAGTCCGACGTTCACGTCGGCGAGGTTCAGGCCGCGATCCCCAAGCAGGGACGACAGGTCCTGCGTGTGGTCACGCAGCAGCTGCGCCGCTTCGTGACGCTGGGCCTGGATGTCGACGTGGACGCGTTCGCCCTGGGTGTGGACGCGGATCGTCACTTCGCCAAGGCCGGCCGGGTCGAGGTGGATGCGGGCTTCGCCGCCGCCGTGCTCGACGCGTTCGATAACCGCACGGGCAACGTGCTCTACCTGCGGAGGCGTCTCCACTGCCTGCGCCGGCGCGCTCGCAGTTGCTTCCGCCGGGGCTGCAGTCGCGTCTACCGGTGCGGCCGGCGCAGGCTGCACGGCTGCTGGCGCGGTCGAAGACGGGGCACTCGCGGCAAGGCGCGAGAGCGGTGCTGCGTCGTGGTGGCGTGTGCGAGCGCCCGCGTTTCCGTCGTCTTCAGTGGTGCGGGTTTCAGCGTTCCCGACGGGGCGGACCACGCTTTCGATGCTGACGGCTTCGGCTGCCTGCGCCTCGGTTGGCGGCGCGTCGCCGTGAGGGTTCGCGTCCCGAGCAGGCGGTTTCGCCGCTGGCACGGTCGTCTCGACCGCCGCAACCGTTGTGCTTGAGACGTCGGCAGCCGGCGCATTCGATGCCTCGGTCGGCGGCAGCTCGCTGGAGGGTGCGGCCGGTGGGTCGCTGGACGCTTCGGCGATCGCCTTGTCCAGGTCGGCAGGATCACCCATTGCGGGGAGTCCCGTTACCGGCTGGGTCACCATTGCGGGCTGCCCGGCGGCCGTGCTCTCAGCCGACTGCGCCTGCTGAGTTGCCGGCAGCATCATCGGCGCCGCGAGGGCGAGAGCCGCGAGGGCGGCGGTGTTGCCGTCCTCGGTCCCGTCCTTCGCCTCTGGTGCGATGGCGGGCAGCGGGATGGCCGCGGTTTCGCCGGCGCTGGCAGTTGCCAGCACCGGCTTCGCGCCCTCGGCCGCACCGCCGAGCGAGGCCAGCAGGCTGGCGAACAGCCCGTCGGTTGCTGCGGCAGTCTGCGCCGGCGACGCCGGGGTTTCGGTCCCGGCGGGGGCCAGCATTGGTTCGGTTGGAGCCAGGAGGACCAGTCCCATTACATCTGCATCCTGAAGACTTCCTGGTAGGCCTCGACGGCCTTGTTGCGGACGGTGGTCGCCAGGCTCATCGCCAGGCTCTCCGTTTCGACAGCGAGCATGACCTCGTGCAGGTCCACGTCCTGGCCCGAAGCCAGCGCCGCGACCTTGCTGTCGGCGTTGTCGGTCACCGCCTGGAGCTGGCCCACGGCCTTGCCAAGCAGGTCCGCGAAGCCGGCAGCCGGGCGGGCTGCAGCGCTCGCTCCAGTCTGTGCAACGGCGCCAACGCCCTGAATCGGTCCGATCTCCATGCCAACCTCCGCGGCGCACCAGTCATGGCGCGCCAAAACCCCTAGTCGTCTATCTGCTGGTGATGTCGAGCGCCCGGAGCGCCATCTGCTTCACGGCGTTCAGTACGGTCACGTTCGCCTGATAGGAGCGGTTCGCCGAGGTCAGGTCTGTCATTTCCTGCACGAGGTCGACGTTCGGCATCTCGAGGAGCCCCGTCTCCGGGTCGGCGTCAGGGTTCGAGGGGTCCGAGACGAAGCGCGTCGGCGTTTCGGTGTCCTGAGCCACCTGGGTGAGGACGACGCCGGTGCTCCCGCCGCCCATGAACTTCCGCACGACGTTCGAAAACGGAAGGGCCGGGTCGCCCGAGGAGAAGCGCACAACCTTGCGGATGTACGGCCCGCCTTCCGGAGTCCGTGTTGTGTCGATATTCGCCACGTTCGAGCTGACGACGTCCATGCGGACGCGCTGGGCGGCAAGCCCCGAGGCGGTGTTCGCGATTGAGCGGATGAGTCCCATGCTGAGCCTCCCTTCCGGCGGGCCGGTTACTGGATGACGGTGCGGATGATGCCGAGCTTCTTGCTCAGCACCTGTGAAGCGGCCTGGTAGCGCATCTGCGTCTCGGTCAGCAGTACCATCTCCTGGTCGATGTCGACGCTGTTGCCATCCATCCGGCTCGAGGTCAGCAACTGCTGCGGGTCGAGGCCGAGGGCGTCTCGCTGGCGGCCGCCGGCGGTGTAGTGCCGCGCGTCGGTCGCGGTCATCTCGACTGAACCCCGGCCGAACTGGCGCTGCAGTTCGGTCTCGAAGTTGACCTCCTGGCGCACGTAGCCGGGCGTGTCGATATTGGCGATGTTGTTCGAGGTGGCCTGGGAGCGCCGCGAAAGGCCCTCCAGCCAGCCGGTCACCGTCGCAAGTCCGCGGTCACCGATAGGGTTCATGGTCGTCCTCCTGGCTTTGCCGGACGCCACCGCGTCGTTGCCAGCTCGTCGATGAGCCGCAATTCGGCGCGGGCGCGTTCGATTCGCTCTTCTTCGAGGCGCTTGTCCAGCAGCGCCTCCATGGCCTTCCGGTCGCGGCGGCGGACCATGAGTTCGGCCCGCTCCTCCTCCACGTCGTTGGCGGAATGCTGCAACGCAGCTCCGCGAGCGACGATTTCGCGGTCGACGCGGCGGAGGTACTCGCCCGCGGCGAGGAGGTCCGCGAGGTCCACCGCACCGCCGGTGGACGGCCCATCGAGGAGCGCCTCCCGGTTCGCCTTCGATTCGTTGAGGGCGTCTTCGCGGCGGCGGTAGAGCCGGAGGGCTTCCGCCAGTTCGCCTTCTTGCAGCTTTTCGAGGCGCTCACGCTGCTTCACCAGCCGGCGCAAGCGCTGTGGCGTCAACGTCATAGGCAACCTCCACCTCGGGTGCGGGTTCGAATGCGGGGTCGATCGCAGTCAGCGCGGCAGTTGCGTCTTCGAAGGGCGTGATTTCGTTCGCGCGCTGGCGCAGGAAGGTGTTCACGGCCGGGGTCAGGTCAATCGCCTGGTCGACCAGCGGGTCGCTCCCGCGGACGTACGCCCCGATGGAGATGAGGTCGCGTGCGTCGGCGTAGCTAGCGAGCAGTCCGCGCAGGGTCCGCGCAGCTTCTTTGTGCGCGGGTTCCGCCACCCGCTCCATCAACCGTGAAACGCTGCCGAGCACGTCGATCGGTGGGTAGTGCCCAGCGCTGGCGAGCGTCCGCTTGAGCACGATGTGCCCGTCGAGCGTCGCCCGGGCGAGGTCCGCTATCGGTTCGTCCATGTCCTCGCCGTCGACGAGGACGGTGTAGATGGCGGTGATGCTGCCGTCGCCGGCGGGGCCGGTTCGCTCCATCAGGTGGGGGAGCATGCTGAACACCGAGGGCGGGTAGCCCTTGGTTGTCGGCGGCTCGCCGGCGGCCAGGCCGATTTCTCGCTGGGCCATGGCCACGCGCGTCAGGCTGTCGAACAGGAGGAGGACGTCGTTGCCTTCGGCCCGGTAGGCCTCGGCGATGGCGGTCGCCGTGCGGGCCGCACAGATGCGCATCGCCGCCGGGTTGTCGCCGGTCGAAGCGACGACGACGCACCGCTTGAGGGCGTCGAGGCCAAGGTCGTGCTCGATGAAGTCGCGCACTTCGCGGCCGCGCTCACCGATGAGGGCGATGACCGTGATGTCCGCTTCTGTGCCCCGCGCGAGCATACCGAGGAGCGTGCTCTTCCCGACGCCGGAACCGGCGAAGATGCCGACACGCTGCCCTTTGCCGAGCGTCAGGAAGCCGTCGATGGCGCGGACACCGGTTGGCAGGGGCTCGCTGATCGGTTCACGTTCGAGGGGGTGCGGCGGCTCCGCGTGGGTCGAAACCCAACGCACGCCGGAGGGATCGTCGCCGCCGTCCATCGGCCGGCCGAGACCGTCGAGCACGCGCCCGAGCAGGCTCCGGCCCACCGGCGCCGATGGCGGGCGTCCGGCTGCCATCACGCGCGCGCCCGCGACCACCGTGCCGCGGTCGAGCATCGCGAGGTAGGTTTCGCCGCCGGACGAGGCCGCGCATTCGGCGGCGAGCGGCCGCCCGGCCGGGTCTTCGACAAAGGCGAGTTCCCGCGGCTGGAGGTTGATGCCATGCGCCGTCGCCATCTCGCCAGAGGTGTGCATCACCGTGCCGGTGCGGCGGTGTACCGCAGCCGATGCCGCCGCTTCTACGAGTTGCAGGACGGCCGCGCTCACCGGTCACCCCCGGCCGCGCGCAGCGCGAGTTCGACCAGGTCCAGGCGCGCATCCAGCGTCGCGTCGATGGCGCCGTTTCGCAGGTCCACAATGCAGCCGCCGATCGACACGCCGCTATCCGGCCGGACGTAGTCCGCGACATCGACGAGCGCCGCGCGAACGGTATCGAGGGCGCCGGGGTTCACGCGGATAGAGAGGATCTGCTGGCCAGCGGCGGCCCGGACGGCTTCGGCGCAGGCTTCGGCCACCAGCGTTGGGTCGGCCTGGTAGGCCGCGCCGACCACCCTGCGCGCCGCCAGGGCGATGGCGCTCGCCATGGCCGGTGTTGCGTCGTCAATGATCGCGTTGCGGATCGCGAGGCCTTCCGCCGCTGCCTGCCGAACCAGTGCCACGAGTTCAGCAACTTCGTCTTCGGCGTTGCCCTGCCCGGCGCTCTGCCCGGCGGTGAAACCTTCGACGCGTGCCGTGTCCCGAATCGCGTCTGCTTCGGCTCGTGCCGCCGCGACCAGTTCGGCGGCCTTCGCCTCTGCATCGGCCAGCAGCTGTTCCGCTCTGCGCCGCGCGCCGTCGACGAGGTCGCTCACGGTTGAGAGCGGCCCTGCTTCGGGCGTCAGTTCGCGCGGTGTCCCGCCGAGGACGAAGACGTCCTCCGCCGGCTCCACGCGGAAAATCCTGCGGCTAGCCGACGAGCTCATCGTCGCCTCCGCGGGAAATCACGATCTCCTCAGCCTCGTCCAGCCGCCGGATGATCTCGACGACCCTTTGCTGAGCCTCTTCGACCTGGCGCAGGCGGACCGGGCCGCTCGCATCCATGTCTTCCTTCATCATCTGCGCAGCGCGCGTGGACATGTTGCGGAGGATGCAGTCCTTCACGTTCTCCGGCGTCGCCTTCAGGGCCAGCGAGAGGTCGCGCACCTCCACCTCGCGCAGGATGCGCTGGATGGAGCGGTCATCGAGGGTGGCGATGTTCTCGAAGACGAACATCCGCTTCTTGATCTGGTCGGCGAGGTCCGGTTCGTTGTCTTCGAGCGCTTCGATGATCGTCTTTTCCGTCATCCGGCTGGACTGCTTGAGCAGGTTCACGAGCACTTCGATGCCGCCGACGCTCTGAGACTGGCGCGTGGGCTGGAGGACGGCGCTGAGCTTCCGCCGGAGGACGGCTTCCACTTCGTTCACGATCTCCGGGTTCGCGCGGTCCATCAGGGCGATGCGCTGGGC
>JBDHWA010000010.1:0-15789 GCA_039809945.1 Dehalococcoidia bacterium
CCGCTTCGCTATCCGCGAAGGCGGCCGCACCGTCGGCGCTGGCGTCGTCACCAAAATCCTCGCCTAGGCGATTCGGCGCACGAAGGAACGGCACATGGCTCGTCAACAGATTCGCATCAAGCTCAAGGCGTACGACCACCGCCTCCTGGATCAGTCGGCCCGGCAGATCGTCGAGGCTGCTGAGCGCACGGGCGCGGCGGTTGCTGGCCCTGTGCCGCTTCCGACCTCGATTGACAAGTACACGGTTTTGAAGGGTCCGCACATCCACAAGGATGCGCGCGAGCAGTTCGAAATCCGCACCCATAAGCGGCTCATCGACATCATGGAGCCGACTTCCAAGACGGTGGACACGCTGATGCGGCTGCAGCTGCCGAGCGGCGTGGACATCGAGATCAAGCTGTAGGCCGCCATGACGATTGAAGGCATTCTTGGCCGCAAGCTGGGCACCACGCAGGTGTTCGATGCAAAGGGGCGCCTCCGCGGCGTCACTGCCGTCGAAGTTGGCCCATGCTTCGTGACCGATATTCGCACCCCCGAAAAGCACGGCTACGCAGCCGTGCAAATCGGCTTTTCGGAAGACAAGCGGCTGAACAAGCCGGAAACCGGCCACCTCAAGGCGGCAGGCAACCTGAAGCTTCGCCACCTTGCCGAGTTCCCGTCCGAAGGCAGCGATTACGCGCTCGGTGACCGCATCGGGACGGAGCTGTTCGAGACCGGGCAGAAGGTTGACGTGACGGCCACCTCGAAGGGCCGCGGCTACCAGGGTGGCGTCCGCCGCCACAACTTCCGCGGCGGCCCCAAGACGCACGGCCAGAGCGACCGCCATCGCGCTCCCGGTTCCATCGGTTCCGGCACCACGCCGGGCCGGGTGTACAAGGGCACGCGTATGGCCGGCCACATGGGCGCCGAGCGTGTGACCGTGCGGAACCTGGAAGTGGTTTCGAAGAACGATGAGCGGAACGTGATTTTCGTCGCGGGTTCGGTGCCCGGCGCCCCCGGTGGCCTCGTCCGCGTCCGCAAAGCAAAGAAGGTATCGAAATGAAGCTGACTGTGTTCGATACCGCCGGCAAGGAGCTGCGGCAGATCGATGCCGCGGACGAAGTGTTCGGCCTCGAGCCGAACCGCTCGGTGCTCCACCAGGCGTATGTCGCCCAGATGGCGAACCGGCGGGCCGGCAACGCCCACACCAAGAGCCGGGGCGAAGTGCACGGCTCGTCCGTCAAGATTCGCAAGCAGAAGGGGCTCGGCCGCTCGCGCCAGGGCACGATTCGCGCTTCGCATCATGTCGGCGGTGGTGTGGCCCACGGGCCGAAGCCTCACAGCTTCGCCAAGGACCTTCCCCGCGCAATGAAGCGGCTGGCTCTGCGCTCGGCGCTCTCCAGCCACGCCGGCAACGGCTCGCTGATGGTGGTCGAAGGGCTGAACGCGCCGGACGGGAAGACCCGCACCATCCAGAACGTGCTCGATGCCCTTGGCGTCCAGCGGCGCGCCCTGGTGGTCAGCGGCGCTCATGTCCCGGAGCTCACCCGCGCCGCCCGCAACATCGATGAGGTGAAGGCCCTGCCGGCCCAGAACCTCAACGTGGTCGACCTGATCAACGCTCACAAGCTGGTGATGTCGGAAGACGCGGTCCGCGCCTGCGAGGCGCTCTGGGGCGGCGTCAACGTCAAGGTCCAGCGGGGCCGGGCGAAGGAGGCGGCGGTCTAATGCCGAAGGAAATCCATCCCTACGCCATCCTCCTCCGGCCGATCATCACCGAGAAGACGACCGTGCTCACCGGAGCCGATAAGTACGTCTTTGAAGTCGACCTCCGCGCCAACAAGAACCAGATCAAGGACGCCGTCCAGATCGCGTTCAACGTTCGCGTCCAGGAAGTGAACACGATGGTGATGAAGGGGAAGCCGAAGCGCTTCGGCCGGAAAGTCACCAACCGCCCGGACTGGAAGAAGGCCATTGTGACCCTCGTCCCCGGCGACAAGATCGAACTGTTCGAGGGGATTTAGGCCATGCCGATCAAGCAGTACAAGCCCACATCCCCCGGCCGTCGCAATGCGAGTTCGCAGACGTACGGCGAAATCACGCGGAAGAAGCCCGAAAAGCGGCTCACCGAAGCCCTTGGCAGCAAGAGCGGCGGCCGCAACAACCAGGGCCGCATCACCGTCCGGTCCCGCGGCGGTGGCAGCCGGCGGCTCTACCGCATCATCGACTGGAAGCGGAACAAGCACGGCGTGCCGGGCAAGGTCGTCTCGATCGAGTACGACCCGAACCGGACGGCCCGCATCGCCCTCATCCAGTACGTTGACGGCGAGAAGCGGTACATCCTCGCTCCCAACGGCCTGGCGGTCGGCGCGGTCATCAGCAGCGGCCCAAACGCCGATGTGCGCGTCGGCAATTCGCTGCCGCTGGCTTCGATGCCGACCGGGACGCAGGTCCACAACATCGAACTCACCCCCGGCCGCGGCGGCCAGATGGTTCGCAGCGCCGGCGTCAGCGCACAGCTGATGGCGAAGGAAGGCGACTATGCACTCCTTCGCCTGCCGAGCGGCGAGATGCGGCGTGTGCGCATCGAGTGCTGCGCCACTATCGGCCAGGTGAGCAACGTCGAACACTCGCTGGTGAAGCTCGGCAAAGCCGGGCGGACCCGGCATCGCGGCCGCCGGCCTGAAGTGCGCGGCGCTGTGATGAACCCGCGCGACCATCCTCACGGCGGCGGCGAAGGCCGCGCCCCGGTTGGTATGCCGGGACCGAAGACGCCCTGGGGCAAGCCGACGCTCGGCTATCGCACCCGCAACAACAAGCGCACGGACAGGCTCATTGTCCGCCGCCGGACCTAGGAGTAGGACATGTCACGCTCGATTAAGAAGGGCCCATACATCCATCCTTCGCTCGAAAAGAAGGTCATGGCGATGCGGAACGCGAGTAACCGCACGGTCATCAAGACCTGGTCGCGCGCTTCGACCATCCTTCCCGAGATGATCGGCCTCACCATCGCCGTGCATGACGGCCGGCGCCATGTGCCGGTGTTCTGCACCGAGAACATGGTCGGCCACAAGCTTGGCGAATTCGCCCTCACCCGCACCTTCCGCGGGCACGTGGCGAAGAGCGACAAGCAGAGCAAGGTGAGGCGCTAACCGTGGAAGTTCGTGCCAGTTGCCAGAACATGGGCGCTTCGCCTCGCAAGGTGCGCCTCATCCTCGACCGCCTGCCCGGTCTCTCCGTCGACCAGGCGCTCGCGCTCCTGCGCTACGTGCAGTCGCCCCACGCCCGCACGGTCTCCAAGGTCGTCCTCTCCGCCGCTTCGAACGCGGAGAACAACTTCGACCTCGATGTGGACACGATGGTGGTGAAGCGCGCCTACGCCGATGACGGCCCGACGCAGAAGCGCTTCCGCCCGCGTTCGCGTGGCCGGGTGAGCCCGATCCTGAAGCGATCGAGCCACATCACAATCATCCTCGACGAGCGGGAGGCCTAAATGGGACAGAAAGTACATCCGCACGGCTTCCGCCTCGGCTACATCTACGAATGGGAGTCGAAGTGGTTCGCCGAGCGCGACTACACGGCGCGCCTCCACCAGGACCTCGACCTCCGGGCGTTCGTCCTGGGCGAACTGCCGGACGCTTCGATCAGCCGCGTAGAGATCGACCGGAATGCGAACCTGGTGACCGTCACCATTCACACCGCCAAGCCGGGCATCGTCATCGGCCGCGGCGGCGCCAAGGTGGAGGAGCTGCGCAACTCGCTCGAACGGTTCACCGGCGGGCGCGTTCGCGTGAACATCCAGGAGATCCGGACGCCCGAACTCGATGCCTACCTGGTCGCCCGCTCAGTCGCCGACCAGCTGGAGCGCCGCGTCGCCTTCCGCCGCGCGATCAAGCAGTCGGTGCAGCGCACCATGCAGCGTGGTGCGCAGGGGTGCCGGGTGGCCATCGCCGGCCGGCTCGGCGGTTCGGAAATGTCCCGCCGCGAAGATGAGACGCAGGGCCGCGTGCCGCGCCACACCCTCCGCGCCGACATCGACTACGGACTCGCTGAAGCGCACACCACCTTCGGCCGCATTGGCGTGAAGGTCTGGATCTACAAGGGCGAAATCATCCCCGAGCGCGGTCTCGCGCCGGTGGAAGTGGAAATCCCCGAGCCGGTGGCTGCTGCGCCCGCACCGCGCGCAGAGAGCGAGGGGCCGGCCCACACCGCTATTTCCATGGAGCAGCAGGCCGCGGCCCGCAGCGACGGAGGGAGTAACTAAATGCTTCAGCCGCGACGTGTTAAGCACCGCAAGCAGCACCGGGGTCGCCGCGCAGGCGCCGCTGGCGCAGGCAACTACATCGCTTTCGGCGAGTTCGGCCTGCAGGCCCAGGGCGCTGCCTGGATCGACTCCCGCCACATCGAAAGCGCCCGCCGCGCCATGACCCACGAAATGAAGCGCGGTGGCAAGGTCTGGATCCGCATCTTCCCGGACAAGCCGGTGACGGCGAAGCCCGCCGAAACCCGCATGGGCTCCGGCAAGGGCGCACCGGACCGCTGGGTGGCCGTGGTCAAGCCGGACCGCATCATGTTCGAAATCGCCGGCGTGCCGGAAGAGGTGGCGCGCGAGGCGCTCCGCCTGGCCGCGCACAAGCTGCCGGTGCCCACCAAGATCGTTCAGCGCGAGGAGGCCGTCATCTAATGGCACGCCAGACCGCGGAGTCGCTCCGCAAATTGGATCCCTCGAAGCTGGACCACGAAATCAACGAGGCGTACCGGGCGCTCTTCACGCTCCGGTTCCAGCACGCCAGCCGCCAGCTCACGAACCATCGTGAGTTGCGCAATGCCCGGCAGAAGATCGCCCGGCTGCGCACCATCAAGCGCGAGCGCCAGCTCGAAGCCATCCTGGGTGAGGAGTAGTCATGGGTACCCAACGAGTCATCCAGGGGACGGTGGTTTCGGACAAGATGCAGAAGACCGTCGTCGTCTCGGTCGAGCGCAAGAAGAAGCACCGCCTCTACCACAAGGTTGTGACGGTGACTGACCGCTACAAGGCGCACGACGAGAACGACAACTGCAAGCTCGGCGACGTTGTTCGCATCCAGGAATGCCGCCCGATGTCGCGCGAGAAGCGCTGGCGCGTCATCGAAATCCTCACCCGCGGCGACGTCGCGGATGTGGCGCCCGAAACCATCGGTCGCGACCTGGAGAAGGAAACCCAGGTAGCGCCGAAGGCGGAGGTGCAGGCGTGATCCAACAGGAAACCCGGCTGAAGGTGGCCGACAACTCCGGCGCGCGGTCGCTGCTTTGCATCCGCGTGCTCGGGGGCAGCCGCCGCCGCTACGCACGCCCGGGCGACATCATCGTCGCCAGCGTGAAGGTGGCCCAGCCGAACTCGAACGTGAAGAAGGGCGACGTGGTCAAGGCCGTCGTCGTCCGCGTGACCAAGGAGTACGGGCGCCCGGACGGGTCGTACATCCGGTTCGATGAGAACGCAGCTGTGCTCCTCGCCAACGACGGCGAGAACCCGCGCGGCACGCGCATCTTCGGGCCGGTTGCCCGCGAACTGCGCGACCGCAACTTCATGAAGATCGTTTCGCTCGCGCCGGAGGTGCTGTAGTGCCCGCGAGGATTAAGCGTGGCGACAAGGTAGTCGTGCTGGCCGGCAAGGACCGGGGCAAGCGCGGCGCCGTGCGCGCCATCGATAACAAGAACAACCGCGTGTTGGTGGAAGGCGTGAACATCATCAAGCGCCACCAGCGCGCCCGCCAGCAGGGCCAGGCCTCGCAAATCATCGAACGCGAAGCGCCGATCCACATGAGCAACGTCATGTTGATCGACCCGAACAACGACCAGCCCACCCGCGTCGGTTTCCGCCGCCGCGAAGACGGGAGCATGGTCCGCGTGGGCAAGCGCAGCGGGGAGGACATCGAGTAATGCCGCCTCGATTGAAGGAGCGCTACCAGAAGGAAGTCAGCGGCGCCCTGAAGGAGCAGTACCAGTACGGGAACGTGATGCAGATCCCGCGCATCACGAAGATCAACGTGAACATCGGCCTCGGCGAAGCCCTGACCGATGGCAATGCGCTGGACAAGGCGGCCGACGAGATGACCGCAATCACGGGCCAGAAGCCGGTGATCACGCGGGCCAAGCGTTCGATCGCGAACTTCCGCCTGCGCGAAGGCAACGCCATCGGCGTGGCCACCACGCTGCGCGGCGACCGTATGTGGGAGTTCCTGGACCGTCTCGTAAGCGCGGCTCTGCCCCGTATTCGCGACTTCCAGGGCCTGAACCCCAACGCCTTCGATGGCCGCGGGAACTACAGCCTCGGCCTGCGCGAGCAGCTCATCTTCCCGGAGATTGAGTACGACCGCGTGGACAAGGTGCGTGGCCTCCAGGTCACCATCGTGACGACCGCCAAGACCGACGAAGAGGGCCGGAAGCTCCTGGAGCTGATGGGCCTGCCGTTCAGGAAGAACTGAGGAGGCTCGCCCCATGGCATCGAAGGGTATTGTCCTGCGTGACCAGCGCCGCCGCGAACTGAATGCCAAGTACGCCGCCCGCCGCCACGCGCTGAAGGAAGAACTGCGCCACTCCTGGGACAACCCCCAGGAAGTGATGCGCATCCAGGCGGAGCTGATGAAGCTGCCGCTGAATTCCAGCCCGACGCGGCTTCACAACCGCGACTACATCACCGGGCGGCCGAAGGCGTACATCCGCAAGTTCGGTCTCTCCCGCATCACCTTCCGCGAGCTCGCCCACAAGGGCATGCTCCCCGGAGTTACGAAGTCCAGCTGGTAAGTGCGCAAGCAAACTGCTAGAGGGGAAGTGCTATGAGTGTCAGTGACCCAATCGCCGATATGTTGACGCGAATCCGGAACGCCGCCGCGGCGCGCCACGATTCGGTCCTCATGCCGGCTTCGAAGATGAAAGTCGCCATCGCGGGCGTGCTCAAGGAAGAAGGCTTTATCAAGGACTTCTCCGTGGCCGCCGAAGAGGGCAAGGCCCAGCCCAACCTGAAGGTTGACCTGAGCTACGGGGGCCGCAAGACCCCTGTGCTCAACGGCCTCCAGCGCGTCAGCAAGCCCGGCCTTCGCGTGTACGTCCAGCGCCGGGAGATCCCGCGCGTGTATGGCGGCCTGGGTATCGCCATTCTCTCGACGCCGAAGGGCGTCATGTCGGGGCAGGAAGCCCGCCGCAACGAAGTTGGCGGCGAGCTGATCTGCTACGTGTGGTAGGAGGAACGAGATGTCGCGCATCGGCCGTCAACCCGTAACCGTCCCTGCCAGCGTCACCTTCACCGTCGGCGAGGACAATGTCGTCTCTGTGAAGGGCCCGAAGGGCGAACTCACCCGCCAGTTCCCGGCGACGATCACGCTTTCGCGCGATGAGGGCGTCATCAACGTGACCCGCCCGAACGACGAAGGGAAGCAGCGCTCGCTCCATGGCCTCTCCCGCACGCTCCTCAACAACATGGTTGTTGGTGTGACGGAAGGCTTCACCAAGGTGCTCGAAGTGCAGGGTGTCGGTTATCGCGCCCAGATGCAGGGTTCGAGCCTGCAGCTCGCGCTCGGCTTTTCGCACCCGGTCGTGGTCGCGCCGCCGCCCGGCATCTCGTTCTCGGTCGAAGGGCCGCGGGTGAGCATTCAGGGCATCGACAAGGAGGCCGTTGGCCAGGTCGCGGCGAACATTCGCAAGCTGCGTCCCCCGGAGCCCTACAAGGGCAAGGGCATCCGCTATGCGGGTGAGCGTGTCCGCCGCAAGGCCGGCAAGGCCGGGAAGGTAGGCAAGTAATGGCGAAGGCAACCGCGGTCCTGGCCCGTTCCCGCCGCCATGCGCGCGTGCGGAAGTCCATCTCGGGAACGCCTGCGCGGCCCCGGCTGAACGTGTTCCGCAGCTCGCAGCACATCTACGCCCAGGTCATCGACGACCTGGCGGGCCACACCCTTGCCGCCGCCAGCGATGGTGACAAGGCCCTCGAAGCCGAGGTGAAGGGCAAGAGTAAGAGCGAACGCGCTGCCATCGTCGGCAGGGTGATTGCCGAACGCGCGAAGGCGAACGGGGTCGAACTCGTCGTCTTCGACCGGGGCGGCTACAAGTACCACGGCCGTGTGCAGGCGCTCGCCGATGCTGCGCGCGAAGCTGGATTGGGGTTCTAAATGGCTGTCAACCGAGAACGTGAACCACGCGAACGGCGTGACCGCGACAACCGCCGGGACGAGGGCGGCGATGAGCTGACCGAAAAGGTCATCTACATCAACCGCGTCGCCAAGGTGGTGAAGGGCGGCCGCCGCTTCAGCTTCAGCGCGCTCGTTGTCGTCGGTGACGGCCAGGGCAGCGTTGGCGTTGGCCTGGGGAAGGCGAACGAAGTGCCGGAGGCCATCCGCAAGGGTTCGAGCCAGGCCCGCCGCGGGATGATCAAGATCCCGATGAAGGGCGGCACCATCGCGCACCCGGTGTGGAACCGGTTCGCCGCCGCTCGCGTCATGATGAAGCCGGCCAGCCACGGTACCGGCGTTATCGCCGGCGGTGCGGTTCGCGCCATCATGGAAGCCGCTGGCGTGACCGACGTGCTGGCCAAGACGTTCGGCAGCCGGAACCCGGTGAACGTCTCCCGCGCCACCATCGAGGGCCTGACCACCCTGCAGGACCCGGCCGGCGCCCGTGAGCGCCGCCTGGCCATCGCCCGGGGTGAATCGTAATGGCGACGTTCCAGGTGACCTGGCGCAAGAGCGCCATTGGCTACAAGCAGGACCAGAAGGACACGATCAAGAAGCTCGGCCTGCGCCGGCTCAACCAATCGGTGACGCTTGAGGACACCCCGGCCCACCGCGGCATGGTCCACAAGGTGTCGCACCTGGTGGAAGTAACAGAAGGGGAAGCGAAATGAGTATCGGCGCCCAGGACCTTCGCCCTTCACGCGGAGCGACCCATTCGAAAAAGCGGGTCGGCCGCGGCAATGGCTCGGGCAACGGCACGTACGCGGGAAAGGGTCTGAAGGGTCAGAAGTCCCGCTCAGGCAAGAACCTCCCGTACGACGCGTTCGAAGGTGGCCAGTTCCCGTCTTCGCGGAAGTTCCACGTGCTCCGTGGCTTCAACAATAAGTGGCGCGTCGAGTTCCAGCCGGTCAACCTGGCTGCGCTCGAGCGCTTCGAAGACGGCAGCACGGTGAGTCCCGAAAGCCTCCGGGCCGCCGGTGTGCTGCGCAACCTGAACAGCCCCGTGAAGATCCTCGGCAACGGGACCCTCACACGGAAGCTGACCGTGAGCGCGCACCGCTTCAGTGAATCGGCCCGCACCAAGATCGAAGCAGCGGGCGGCGTCTGCACCGTCATCGCCGCGGAAGAATCGAAGGAAGACTAGATGACCGCACAGCCCGCCCAGCGGCCCCGCCTGTTGCAGGCAATGGTCGACGCCTTCCGCCAGGAAGACGTGCGGAAGAAGCTCGTGTTCACGCTCGCCATGCTGGTCATCTTCCGGTTCGTGGCTCACGTCCCGATCCCGAACGTCGACCGCAACGCGTTGAGCCAGGCGTTCGAAGGCAACGCCCTGCTCGACTTCCTGAGCATCTTCTCGGGCGGCGCGCTCCAGAACCTGAGCGTCGCCGCTCTGGGTGTGTACCCGTACATCACGGCGTCGATCGTCATCCAGATCCTGACGCCGCTGATCCCGTCGTGGCGGGCGCTTTCGGAAGAGGGCGAACAGGGTCGCCGGCGGCTGCAGGTCATCACTCATTGGGTCTCTGTGCCCATGGCGTTCGTCCAGGGCTACGGCCAGATCATCTTCATCAACAGCCAGAGCGGCGGTGACGTCGTCCAGAACTTCGGCATCCTCGATCACCCGATGGGTACACTGGCGACTCTGTTGACGCTCACCGCGGGAACCATGTTCCTGGTCTGGCTCGGCGAACTGATCACCGAAAACGGCATCGGCAACGGCGTCTCCATCATCATCTTCGGCGGCATCGTCGCTCGCCTCCCCAGCCTCGTGCCGAACGTGACGACTCAATCGATCCTCGCCACCGCCGGGTTCGTCGGCTTCGCTATTGGCCTCATCTACCTCGTTGTCTACTTCCAGGAGGCGACACGGAAGGTGCCGGTGCAGTACGCGAGGTCAGCCTTTAGAGGCGGGAGAATGTACCGCCAGCAAGGGCAGAGCCATGTCCCCCTGCGGGTGAACATGGCGGGCATGATCCCGCTCATCTTCGCCTACTCGATCATGATCCTTCCGCCAATCGTGGCTTCGTATTTCACGAGCGCCGGGGGCTGGGTCGGGTCAGTTGCGCGGTTCTTCGTGAACCAGTTCCAGAGCGGCCGCGGCAGCGGCGGCACCGGCTGGTACTGGCTCATCCTGTTCATCATGGTTGTGGCCTTCACCTTCTTCTACACGATGGTGCAGTACCAGCAGCAGCAGATTGCGAAGAACCTCCAGCGGCAGGGCGCCTTCATCCCGGGCATCCGCCCCGGCGCGCCAACCGAGGCCTACCTGGTGCGTGTGGTCACCCGCATCACCTGGGCGGGCGCGTTCTTCCTTGGCTTCGTCGCCATCCTCCCGTTCTTCGTCGGTCTCCTGACTGACGTGCGGGCCCTGACGATTTCGGCCACCGGCTTCCTCATCGTGGTGGCCGTGGTTCTCGACACCATGAAGCAGCTTGAAGCGCAGCTGTTGATGCGCAACTACGAAGGGTTTATTCGCTGACGTGTACATAGTTCTGCTTGGACCACCGGGCGCCGGTAAGGGCACACAGGCGCAGCGCATCGCTGTGGCAACGAAGCTTGTCCACATTTCAACGGGCGACATGTTCCGCGAGAACGTGAAGAACGAGACCGAACTGGGCAAGCTCGCGAACCAGTACATGTCCCGCGGCGAGCTCGTGCCCGATGAGGTCACCATCAAGATGCTGCTGGAACGCATCTCGCGGGACGATGCCCGTGCCGGCGCCATGTTCGACGGCTTCCCGCGCAACGTGGTCCAGGCGGAGGCGCTCGACGCAGCCCTCGCCCGCGAAGGCGCAAAGGTCGACTATGCGCTCCTCATCTCCGTGCGCGATGAAGAACTCGTGGCGCGCCTGGGCGGCCGCTGGATCTGCCGCAACTGCGGAAAGCTCTACCACGAGCGGAATGACCCTCCGAAGCGCGCAGGCGTCTGCGATACCTGCGGCGGCGAGCTCTACCAGCGCGAAGACGACCGCCCCGAAGTTGTGCAGTCGCGTCTCGAGAAGCAGAAGCCGCCCGCAGCACTGATCGAGCACTACCGGAAGTCCGGCGTCCTGAAGGAAATCGACGGCGAGCAGTCGCTCGACGCGGTCACGGCTGCGCTGCTGGAGGCCATCCGCTAGGCATGGCGATCAAGCTCAAGTCCGAGGAAGAACTGACCATCATGCGCGAAGCCGGGAGGATCGTGGGGAACACGCTTGCGCAGCTTCGCGAGATGATCCGGCCGGGCCTCAACCTCCTCGCGATTGAGCAGTTCGTCCGCGACGAATACAAGCGGGTAGGCGCGAAGGAGACCTTCCTCAACTACGCGCCGGGGGGCAAGCGCCCGTACCCGTCGAACATCTGCGTGAGCGTGAACGAGCAACTCGTCCACGGTATCCCGACGAACCGGGAGCTCCAGGAAGGCGATATCGTCACCCTGGACCTCGGGGCGACGTACAACGGTTACGTTGGCGATGCCGCCATCACGGTGCCCGTCGGGAAGGTGAACCCCATCGCCGAGAAGCTCCTCGAAGTGACCGAGGCAGCACTCTGGGCAGGCATCGGCGCCGCACGGCCGGGCCACCACCTGAACGACGTGCGCGGCGCAATCGAAGACACCATCAAGGCGAGCGGCTTCTCCATCGTGAAGGGATACGGTGGCCACGGCGTGGGACGTGAGATGCACGAAGAACCCCACGTAGAGAACTACCGTCAGCGGTACCGGGGGCCAGAACTGGTCCCGGGACTCGTGCTTGCGCTCGAGCCCATGGTTAATGCTGGCGGGCCAGACGTTTACGAGGAGGCGGATGGCTGGACTGTAAGCACGAAAGACGGTAGCTTATGCTGTCATTTCGAGCATACCATAGCTATTCGCGCGGGAGGTGAGGCCCAGGTCCTCACGCTCCCGTAAACCCATCTCTGCAAAAACGAGGGTGTATGGCCAAGAAGGAGACGATTGAAGTGGAAGGAAAGGTGACCGAGCCGCTGCCGAACGCGATGTTCAAAGTGCAGCTGGCCGATGGTCACGAGGTGCTGGCCCACCTGGGCCGGGAAATCCAGGTCCACTTCGTCAAGCTCCTTCCTGGAGACCGCGTCCTGGTTGAGCTATCGCCCTTTGACCTCGGTCGTGGGCGAATAACGTACCGCTTCAAGTAGGGCGCCCGTCGCCGCCGACACAGGGAGAACGATGAAAGTTCGAGCATCAGTTAAGCCACGCTGCGACAAGTGCAAGGTGATCCGCCGGCACGGGCGCGTCATGGTGATCTGCGAAAATCCAAAGCACAAGCAGCGGCAGGGGTAGCCCGATGGCACGTATCTCCGGAGTCGACATTCCGAACGACAAGCGCGTCGAAATCGCGCTGACGTACATCTATGGCATTGGGCTTACGCGCTCCAAGGCCATCCTTGCCGAGACCGGCATCAACCCGGACACGCGGGCGCGGGACCTGACCGACGAGGACGTCCTTCGCATCCGCGACTACATCGATAAGCACTACACGGTTGAAGGTGACCTGCGGCGTGAAGTTCGCCAGAACATCGCCCGGCTCATCGAAATCAACTGCTACCGCGGCCAGCGCCACCGCCGGAACCTCCCGGTTCACGGCCAGCGCACCCGCACCAATGCCCGGCAGAAGCGTGGCGCGCGCAAGACCGTGGCTGGCAAGAAGCGCGCAGGAAAGAAGTAGGAGTAGGCCCAGATGGCAGATGCAAAACGCGGAGCCGCCGACAAGACTCGCCGCCTGAAGCGGCGCGAGCGAAAGTCCATCCCTCGCGGGCGGGCCTACATCAAGTCGACCTTCAACAACACGCTGGTCACCCTGACGGACCCGAACGGGAACGTGATCTCCTGGGCCAGCTCCGGCGGGTCCGGCTTCAAGGGTTCGCGCAAGGGCACGCCGTTCGCCGCCCAGCTGGCGAGCGAGAACGCGGCCAGGCGCGCCATGGAACACGGCCTCCAGTCCGTCGAAGTCTACGTCCGCGGCGCGGGCAGCGGCCGCGAAGCCGCCATCCGTTCGCTCCAGGCTGCCGGTCTCAACGTGACCGCCATCCGCGATGTCACCCCCATCCCCCACAACGGTTGCCGCGCTCCCAAGCGGCGCCGGGTCTAGGAGCCACCTGAGTCAATGGCACGTTACACCGGCCCCGTCTGCCGTCTCTGCCGCCGTCACGGCGAAAAGCTCTTCCTCAAGGGCGATCGCTGCTTCACGCCCAAGTGCAGCTTTGACCGCCGCCCGAACCCTCCCGGCCCGCGCCCGGCGCGCCGCCGCAAGGTCTCGGACCGCGGCCTCCAGCTGCGTGAGAAGCAGCGCGCCCGCGTCTTCTACGGCGTGCTCGAAAAGCAGTTCGTCCGCTACTACAAGGAAGCCATCCGGACCACCGGCGTTTCCGGCGAAAACCTCGTGCGCCTGCTCGAGACTCGCCTGGACAACATCGTCTACCGCCTCGGGTTCGCCGACTCCCGCAGCCAGGCGCGCCAGATCGTCCGCCACGGGCTGATCACGGTGAACGGTCGCAAGCTCGATGTCCCGTCGGCCCACCTGAAAGTCGGCGACAGCGTGGCTTTCACTCCGCGCGGCATCCGCAGCGAGTACTACAAGATCGTCCAGGAGACGATGAAGTCGAAGAATCCGCCAACCTGGCTCTCGCTGGACCTGGCCAACATGTCCGGGAAGGTGACTGCGCCGCCGATCGTCGCCCATGGCGAAACGCACCAGTTCAACGAAAACGTCATCATCGAGTACTACTCGCGCTAACCCGCCCGAGTACCGGCGAGAAGGACCCCAAGCAACATGATGGATTCTCTTGAGTTGATCGGCCAGGCAACGGAAGACGTTGCCCCGCAGCTCACTGTCGAAGAAGAGACGGAAAAGTACGCGCGCCTCATCGCCGAGCCGCTCGAATCTGGCTACGGCATCACGCTGGGGAACGCGCTGCGGCGTGTCCTCCTGAGTTCGCTTGAGGGCGCCGCGATCAACTCGGTGCGCATCGAGCAGGTGCAGCACGAGTTCTCGACCATCCCCGGCATGCAGGAGGACACGACCGAGTTCCTCCTGAACGCCAAGGAGATCCGGCTCCGTGCTCTCAGCAACCGCCCGGGTTCGCTCTCGCTGGACGTTGAGGGCCCGGCGGTCGTTACCGCCGCGGACCTGCAGGTGCCGGCTGACTTCGAGGTTGTGAACCCCGAACTCCACCTGGCCACCATCGATACGCCGAAGGCCCGGCTCAGCGTGGAATTCCACGCTGTGCTCGGCAAGGGTTATGTGCCGGCTGGCACCGTTGAAGACCTTCCGATCGGGGTCATCCCGGTCGATGCCATCTTCACCCCGGTGCGCAAGGTCAACTACCGCGTCGAAAAGACCCGCGTTGGCCAGTCGACGAACTACGACCGCCTCATCCTCGAGGTCTGGACCGACGGCACCGTCGGCCCGGTCGATGCGGTTGGCCAGAGCGCCGACATCCTGATGGACCAGTTCGCGCTCTTCAGCCAGATGGGCCGCCCGGAGTACACCACCAGTTCGTACGGCGGTGGGCAGGTCACCGGTGGGCAGTCGGTCAGCGGGCTCCTTATGGCCCCCGACCGCTACAACACGCCGATCGAGGACCTGGCCCTTTCCGTGCGCGCTTACAACTGCCTGAAGCGCAGCGGCCTGATGACTGTCGGCCAGGTGCTGGAGAAGTCGGAGGACGAACTGCTCGCGCTCCGGAACTTCGGGCGCAAGTCCTACGACGAATTGCGCGACCGGCTGATCGAGCTTGGCTACGTCGACGGTACGGCCGAAGGCCTCGTGCCGATCGTCGATGCTCCTGCAGCGAAGGCTGGCGGAACCCCGTCCGGCCGCGGCCCGGCCCTTGGCGGCCGCCCCGCTGCTCGCCCGGGTGGCCGTTCGAACGCGGTCATCATGGACGACGACGAAGAGGAAGAGAACCTGAGCGCCCTCGGTAAGGCGCTGAAGGAAGCACTGCTGAAAGACGGAAGCGCCGAAGACCTGATCGGCGTGGACGACGAGGACTAGACGATGCGACACCGCGTACACGGCCGTCACCTTGGCCGCGACACCAGCCACCGCCTTTCGCTCTACCGCAACCTGGTCACTGACCTGCTGCGGTATGAGCGGATCACGACGACTGAGGCCAAGGCGAAGGAGATCCGGCCGATGGCGGAGCGGATCATCACGCTCGGCCGCCGCGGTGACCTCCACGCGCGCCGCCAGGCGATGCGATTCGTCTTCGACCCGAAGGTCGTGAAGAAGGTCTTCGACGAGATCGGCCCGCGCATGTCATCCCGCCCCGGCGGGTACCTGCGCATCACCGGCCTCGAAACCCGCAAGGGCGACGGTGCGCGGATGGCCGTGATCGAACTGGTCGACTTCACCGATGCCCCGGCGATGCCTCGCCCGCAGCGGGTGACAGCTGCCCCGACGGCGCCGGTTCGCCCGGCCGCTGCCGAACCGGCGGCTGCCGACGAAGCCGTTGCCGAGGCGGAGGCTGAAGCGGCCGAGGCTGAGGACACCATCAGCGCGGTCGAAGCCGCCACGGAAGCTCCCGAAGCGGTGGCTGAAGAGGCCGCGGAGGTCGCAGCCGAGGCCGCGTCCGAAGCCGAAGCGTCGGCTGCGGACGGAGAAGCGCCCGC
>JBDHWA010000011.1:0-14899 GCA_039809945.1 Dehalococcoidia bacterium
TGCCCGGTCAGCGTTGATTTCGCTGTGACGAGGGCTGCGGGCGTGCCTTCGAACACCACCCTGCCGCCGTCGTGGCCCGCCCCGGGGCCGAGGTCGATGATCCAGTCTGCGTGGGCCATCACCGCCTGGTGGTGTTCGATGACGATGACGGACTTCCCCGAATCGACGAGGTGGTCGAGCAACGCGAGCAGGCGGGCGACGTCTGCGAGGTGGAGCCCGGCCGTCGGCTCATCGAGCACGTAAACGCCGCCCTTTTCGCCCAGGTGGGTGGCCAGCTTGAGCCGCTGGCGCTCGCCGCCGGAGAGGGTGGTGAGCGGCTGCCCGAGGCGAAGGTAGCCAAGCCCCACATCGACGATTCGCTGGACGACGGCGTGAGCTGCGGGGACCTTCGTCTCCGCGCTCTTGAAGAACGCCGCCGCTTCCGCCGCGGGCAGGTCGAGCACCTCTGCGATGTTCAGGCCACCGAGCCGGTATTCGAGGACGGCGGCGTCGAACCGCTTGCCGCCGCAGTCCTCGCAGACCGAGGAGACGCCGGCCATGATGCCGAGGTCGCTGTAGACCACGCCGGCGCCGTTGCAGGTGGGGCAGGCGCCCTCGCTGTTCGCGCTGAAGAGCGCCGCCTTCACGCCGTTCGCCTTCGCGAACGCCGTGCGCACCGGGTCGAGCGCGCCGGTGTAGGTCGCCGGGTTGCTCCGCCGGGAACCGCGAATCGCCGCCTGGTCGATGGCCACGACGCCCTCGCGGCCGCTGACCGAGCCGTGGATGAGCGAGCTCTTGCCCGAACCGGCGACGCCCGTGACCACCACGAGCACGCCGAGGGGGATATCCACGTCGACGTTCTGCAGGTTGTTCGTATTCGCGCCGCGGACCGGGATGACGCCCGTGGGTTTGCGCACCGAGGGCTTGAGCGCGGCCCGGTACGAGAGGTGGCGACCGGTGATGGTGTCGCTGGCGACGAGGTCTTCGTAGGCGCCCTCGAAGGTAACTTCGCCGCCGGCCGCGCCCGCCCCGGGCCCAAGGTCGACGACATGGTCGGCGATGGCGATGGTCTCCGGTTTGTGTTCGACCACGAGCACCGTGTTGCCCTTGTCGCGGAGCTGGAGGAGGAGCGTGTTCATCCGCTGGATGTCGTGCGGGTGGAGGCCGATCGTCGGCTCATCGAAGATGTAGGTGACGTCGGTCAGCGCGGACCCGAGGTGGCGGATCATCTTCGTCCGCTGGGCTTCGCCGCCGGAGAGCGTCCCCGCTGGCCGGTCGAGCGAGAGGTAGCCCAGTCCGATTTCGACAAACGAATCGAGGGTGTGGCCGAGCGCTTCGATGAGCGGCCCGACCGCCGGGTCTGTGATACCGCGCACCCACCCGGCAAGTTCGCTGATCTGCATTGCACAGACGTCGGCGATGTTCTTCCCGGCGATCCTGGAGGAGCGCGCTTCGGGCGCGAGGCGCGTGCCCTCGCAGTCAGGGCAGCGGGTGAACGTGGCCGCACGCTCGACGAACGCCCGGACATGCGGCTGCAGGCTATCGATGTCCTTCGAGAGCATCGACTTCTGGATGCGCGCGATGACCCCCTCGTAGGTCAGGTTGATGCCGTCGACCTTGATCTTCGTCGGCTCCTTGTAGAGGAGGTCGTGGAGCTCGTTCTTGTTGAACTTCTTGATGGGCTTGTTGGCATCGAAGAAGCCGCAGCCGTTGAAGATGCGGCCGAACCAGCCGTCCATGCTGTAGCCGGGGACGAGAAGCGCGCCTTCGTTGAGCGACTTCTCCGCGTCATAGATCTGGGTGAGGTCGATGTCGTTTACGCTGCCCCGGCCTTCGCAGCGCGGGCACATTCCGCCGAGGCGATTGAACGTCTTCGCGACGGTCTTCGTGGCCGCGCCGCGCTGAACGGTGAGCCCGCCCGAGGCGCTGACGGACGGCACATTGAACGAGAACGCGTTCGGCGGCCCGATGTGCGGGTCGCCCAGCCGGCTGAAGAGGATGCGCAGCATGGCGTTCGCGTCGGTGGCCGTACCCACGGTGGAACGCGGGTCCGCGCCGAGCCGGTCCTGGCCCACGGTGATGGCCGTCGTCAGCCCGTCGAGGACATCCACGTCCGGGCGGGACATCGTAGGCATGAAGCCCTGGACGAAGGCGCTGTAGGTCTCGTTGATGAGCCGCTGTGATTCGGCCGCGATGGTGGAGAAGACGAGGGAACTCTTGCCCGAACCGGAGACGCCGGTGAACGCCGTCAGCCGCCGTTTCGGCAGTTCGACGCTGATGTTCTTCAGGTTGTTCTCCCGCGCGCCATACACGCGGATCATGTCGTGGCTGTCGGCCGGGCTGCCGCCGGCGGCCGGTGCGGTGCGGCTGGTCATCTGGTGCGGGCCCCCGGGAAAGGTTCGGGCCTGCTCAGCCGCGGACCTGGTTGATGCGAATGAGGTTGCCGGATGGGTCACGCAGGGCGCAATCGCGCACGCCCCAGAACTGGTCCGTCGGCTCCTGGACGATTTCGGCGCCGTCCGCCTTCAGTTTCGCGAACGTGGCATCGAGGTCCTCGGCGGCGAAGTGGACGCCGTTGAGCGCGCCTTTCGCCAGCAACCCCGCGACGATGTCGCCGTCGGCCGGGCTGCCGTTCACGTAGTTCGTGAGGACGATCTCGACGCCCGGCTGGGAGGGCGCGCCGACGGTGACCCAGCGGTAGCCCTCGTTCGCGACGTCGTTCCGGACTTCGAGGCCGAGGCTGTCACGGTAGAACGAAAGGGCGAGGTCCGCATCGTGGACCTGGACGAAGCAGCGAGCGAGTGCAATGTTCATGGCGCCTATTCTGGAACTGGCTTCGCGGCGCTGGCTTCTTCGATCCTGACCAATGGCCGCCGCGGGCGGGTGATTTCGCGGGCCACGCAGCCCGGCACCGGCGCAAGCCCGCTGTGGTCGCGGGCACGGTAGGCAGTCGGCGTCTCACCCACGAGTTCCGTGAAGCGGGCGCTGAAGGAGCCGAGCGACGAGCAGCCGACCTCGAAGCAGACTTCGGTGACCGACAGGTCGCCCCGGCGGAGGAGCCATTTCGCCCGTTCGATGCGGCGCGTCATCAGGTACGAGTACGGCGTTTCGCCATAGGCCGCCCGAAACTCGCGCGCGAAGTGGGCCTCAGACATGAGCGCCGCCTGGGCGAGGTTCGCGACCTTCAGCGGGCTGGCGTACTCGCGGTCCATCAGGTCGCGTGCGCGGCGCAGGTGGGTGAGGTTGGCCAGTTGCTCGGGCGTCATGCAGGTCACTGTACTGGCGCATGCCGCGTTCGCCAATGGGAAACGGCGCGTTGCCGCGGGAGCGCTACCCGCGCCCGGGCTGGTACGATCCCGGCATTCTCAAGGGAGCGCCGCCGTTGACAACTCCCCCGGGCCCAGACCAGGCCCGCATCAAAGCCGCCGTCACCGAACTGCTGAGCGCCATCGGCGAAGACCCCGCCCGCGAAGGCCTGCTGGAGACGCCGCGCCGCATCGCCGAGATGTACAGCGACATCTTCGATGGCCTCTTCAACGACCCGAAGGAGCACCTCGGCGTCGTCTTCTCGGTTGCGCATGACGAACTGGTGCTGCTGCGGAACATCCCCTTCTATTCGATGTGCGAGCACCACTTCCTGCCGTTTCACGGCGAGGCTCACGTGGGCTACATCCCCGATGGGCGTGTCGTCGGCATTTCGAAGCTGGCGCGCGTGGTGGAAGGCTTCGCCAAGCGCCCCCAGATCCAGGAACAGCTCACCAGCCAGATCGCCGAAGCGATCATGGAGGTGCTGGAACCGGACGGCGTGGCCGTGGTGATCGAAGCCGAGCACCTCTGTATGACCATGCGCGGCGTGAGGAAGCCGGGCAGCCGGATGGTGACGAGTGCGATGCGCGGGAACTTCAAGCGCTCCGCGGTAACCCGGGCCGAATTCCTCAGCCTGGTTCACGGCCAGCACTGACCGCGGTCAGGCGATACCGCGAAGCCGGGGGTCTGCGGCGCGTTCGGTCGCGGCGAATGCACCGCCGATGAGCGCCTCGCAGCGCGCCCCGAGTCCTTCGAAGCCCTCGCCGACCGTTTCGCCGGCGAGGAAGCGGGCGTGGATGCCCTCGACGATGACCGCGAGCTTGTAACGGGCGAAGATCTCGTACCACTCGATGCTGGAGACGTCGCGGCCGCTGAGCCGGGCGTATTCGGCGACCAGTTCAGCACGGGTGAGGAAACCGGGGAGCGCCGTGGCGGCACTCGTCGCATTGAGCGCTATGTACTCCGGCGGGTCAGTTGCTTCGCCCCAGTACCCCAGCGTGTAGCCCAGGTCCGAAAGCGGGTCGCCGAGGGTCGCCATCTCCCAGTCGAGCACGGCGACAACGCGCCCGGGGTTCGTGGCGTCGAGCATCATGTTCCCGAGGCGGTAGTCCCCGTGGACGATCGTCGGCGCGGGCGAATTGGGGATGCTGTTGCGCAGGCGGCGGATGAGTTCGGGCAGTTCCTTGATCGGGCGCGTCTCGGAGCGGTCCCACTGTTCGGACCAACGCCGGACCTGGCGTTCGAGGTAGCCCTCCGGGCGGCCGAATTCGCCCAGCCCGACGGCGTTGTAGTCGATAGCGTGCAACTGGACGAGGGTTTCGACGAGCGCATGGCCGATCTTGCGCCGCTGTGCTGGTTCGTCTGCGAACCCGGCGGGCACGCTCTCGGCGATGATCACGCCCTCGCAGTAGTTCATCAAGTAGAACGGGTAGTCGTTGACCGCCGGGTCCTCGCAGAGGGCGACCGGGACCGGCGCGGGGAAGCCCGCCTTCGCGATGCCGGAGAGGACCCGGTGCTCCCGGGCCATGTCGTGCGCCGTCGGCAGGACGTGGCCGAGCGGCGGGCGGCGCAGCACCCAGCTGCCGTTCGCGTTGTCGGCGCGGTAGGTCAGGTTCGAACGGCCGCCGCTAATGAAGGAGAAGGTGAGCGGCGCATCGCCGCCGGGCACGTTTTCGGCGAAGAAGCGGCTGACAGCGTCGTACTTGATTCCGGCGGGGACGTTCTCTTGCATCGCCGCCAAGTATAGGCAGCGGCTGCTGCGGCGGCGAAACACGTCACTGTCTCCCCCCGCCGCGGTGATGCGACAATAACGCGATGCCGCAACCCGGATTCGTCACACTCGTCGGCGCAGGCCCCGGAGACCCGGGCCTGGTAACGGTCGCCGGTCTGCGCGCGCTCGAAACGGCCGACGTGGTCGTGTACGACGCGTTGGCGGCGCCCGAACTCCTCGATGCATGCCGCCCGAGCGCGGAACGGATCGATGCAGGCAAGCGCGCGGGCGCCCACGCCATGCCCCAGGAAGCGACCAACGCGCTCCTCGTCGCGAAGGCCCGCGAAGGCAGGCGCGTCGTCCGCCTCAAGGGCGGTGACCCGTTTGTTTTCGGCCGCGGCGGCGAAGAGGCGCTCGCGCTACGGGCGGCGGGCGTGCCGTTCGCGGTCATCCCGGGCGTGACTTCGGCCATCGCGGTCCCGGTGTACGCCGGCATCCCGGTGACCCAGCGGGGCATGGCCCGGAGCTTTGCCGTCATCAGCGGAGCCGAATCAACCATCGCCAGCCACGACTGGGACGCGCTCGCGCGGATCGATACGCTCGTCATCCTGATGGGAGCGGCCGCCCTCGGCGACCTCTGCGCGAAGCTCATCGCCGCGGGCCGGGATCCGGCGACCCCTGCTGCCGCCATCGCGCACGGCACGCTGACCACGCAGGCCAGCGTGCTGGCCGACCTTGCGACTCTGCCCGAAGCAGTGCGCGGAGCTGCCCTGCCGACGCCGCTGCTGACCGTCATCGGGGATGTGGCTGCGATGACTGACACGCTCGCATGGCGGACCGCGCTGCCGCTGGCCGGCAGGCCGGTCGTCATCACGCGGACGCGCGTCCAGGCCAGCCAGTTGCGGGCCGCGCTTTCCAATCTCGGCGCGCGCGTCGTTGAAGTCCCCGTGCTGGACATCCGCTTTCCGGCCGTGGCGTTGCCGGAGGCCCCGCAGGCGGGCGCGCGCTGGGAGTGGGTGGTGTTCGCCAGCCAGAACGGCGTCGCGGGGCTGACTCGCGCCGTCCGCGAGGCTGGCCACGACGCACGCTGGTTCGCCGGGGCGAAGCTCGCCGCTGTCGGCCCGGCGACAGCTGCAGCACTCGAAGCAACCGGTCTGCGCGCGGACTTCGTGCCGGCGACCGCGGACGCCGAGCACCTCGCGGCTGAACTGCCGCTGGCGGCGGGCGAGCGCGTCCTCCTTGTCTGCGGCTCGCTCAGCGATGATGGCCTCGAAGCGGCCCTCGCCGCGCGCGGCGCCGCGGTCGACCGCCTGCCCGTGTACGAAACCGCCCCCGCACCGCTCGATGAGGCGCGGCTGGCCGCCCTCTGCGGCGCTGACGCCGTGACGTTCGCCAGCGCCTCGGCCGCGCGCTTTCTTGCCGCGGCCCTCGGCGAACGCTCGCTCCCGGCGGCCACGAAGCTGTGCGCCATCGGCCCCCATGCTGCGAATGCGACCCGCGAAGCCTTCGGGCACGTCGACGCCATCGCCGCCGAACCGTCGGTCGAGGCCCTCGCCGCCGCCGTGCTGGAGGCGCTCACATGAGCCTGCTCATCGACCTCCAGCCATCTGCTGGCCCGGCGCTTGTCGTTGGCGGCGGCCGGATTGCGCTGCGAAAAGTCCGCAACCTCCTGGACGGCGGCTTCCGCGTGACCGTGGTCGCGCCGGAAGTCTGCGCCGAACTTCGAGGACTGCCCGGCCTGGCGATCGAGCAGCGGCCCTTCGAAGATGCCGACATCGAACGCGGAGAACGCTGGGCGCTCGTCTTCGCCTGCACGAACGCGCGCGCGGTGAACCGGCGCATCGGCAAACTCGCCCGATCCCGCGGCATCCTCGCCGTCGTCACCGATGCGCGCGAGGAGAGCACGTTCTTCACACCGGCGACCGCCCGAAACGGCGGCGTTACCGTGGCCATTTCGACCGGCGGCGCCTCCCCGGCCCAGGCGAAGGCGCTCCGCGACCGGGTCGTCGCGGCGCTCGGCGAGGACTGGGGCTCGAACCTCGGACTCGCCGCTGCAGCCGGAAACGAGGGAGACGCATGACGACACTCGTCCTCGCCGGGCACGGCTCCCACCTTGATGCGAACTCGAGCACGCCAGTCCGCCAGGTCGCGACGGAGTTGCGCCGCCGCAACCTTTTCAGCGAGGTGCGGCTCGCCTTCTGGAAGGAGGAACCCTCGTTCGCGCGCTGCCTCGACGGCTGCGATGACCCGGACGTGGTGGTCGCGCCGGTGTTCATCTCGAACGGCTACTTCACGCGAACGGTCATCCCACGCGAGATGCATCTCGATGGCCCGCTGACGGTGCGTGACGGCCGCCGCATCCGCTACACGCGGCCCGTGGGCTCCGCGCCGGCGCTTGCTGACGTCCTCATCGAACGCGCCCGCGAGGCCGGGGCCACTGCGGACGACGCCGTCGTCATTCTCGGCCATGGCACGCGGCGAGACCCCGAGTCTGCCACGAACGTGCTGCGCATGGCCGAGCGGGTGCGCGCTTCGGGCCAGTTCGCGGAAGCAGGCGCGGTGTTCCTCGACCAGGAACCGGACATGCGCGACATGCTGACCATGTTCGCCGCGAGGACGGTGGTGGTTGTGCCGTTCTTCATCGCCGAAGGCTGGCACGTCGGCCAGACCATTCCCGCCGACCTCGCGCTCGAAGGCAGCGAAACCCGCCGCGACGGACGGGTCGTGCGCTACGCGCGGGCAGCAGGCACCCATCCCGGCATCGCGGATGTCGTGCTCTCACTGGTGGGCGAAGAATGAGCCGCCGCCACATCGGTGAACTGACGGTCACGCGCGTCTCCGTCGGCATCCCGGCGTCGACGCCCGGCACGCCGCTTCGCATCATCCCGGCGGACCTCGACCGGGTGGCCGAGTTCGTCCGCCACGATGCTTCGGGGCGCTACCGGCCGCTTCCCGGCGCGAAGAGTCTTCCCACCGGCTGGGAAGTCGTCCTCGGCCCCCGGCTCACCCCTGAGGACGTGATCGACACCGTCTACCCGTTGGCGACGGTCCACCAGCGCCAGTTCGCGGACGGCACGCTGGAGGTCGTCCCGTTTCAAGACGTGCTCGACCGCCAGGATGGCCGCTACCGTGCCGCCGCTGACCTGAGTCCGGCAGGCCGGGCGATGGCTTCCAGCCTGCTCTGCGGCATGTGCGTGCGGCGGCCGGTCTGGGACGGCGCTTCTTGCGGCCCCGGCGAGATCCCCTGCCCGGAGGCCTGCAGCGTGCTCGTCTCAATCTGCCGCGAAGCTGCCGCCTGGGAACGCCAACCACCCGTGCCGGCGCCCATCGACCCTGCCGTGCCGTTCGCCGCTTTCGAACAGCCGGGCAACGAACTGCGTGAGCGCTGGCTTTCCGCGATGATGGCTGGCGATGAATAACGCCGAAACGGTCGCCGCCGCGCGAGGCCTCTTCCCCGGTGGGGTCAACAGCCCCGTCCGTTCGTTCCGCTCGGTCGGCGGGCGGCCGGTCCCCATCGCCCGCGGCGAAGGCCCGCACGTCTTCGACACCGAAGGCAACCGCTACATCGACTACATCGGCGCGTTCGGGCCGCTCATCCTCGGCCATGCGCCGGCCCCGGTTGTCGAAGCCATCCGCAGGGCAGCCGGCGAAGGCACCGCGTTCGGTGCGCTGACCCCGGGCGAAGTCGAACTCGGCAGCCGCATCGCTGCGGCGACCGGCCTCGACCGCGTGCGCCTCGTGAACTCCGGCACCGAAGCGACGATGACGGCGATCCGGCTGGCCCGCGCGGCCACCGGCCGGGACGTCCTCGTGAAGTTCGATGGCGGCTACCACGGCCACAGCGACGGGCTGCTGGTGAAGGCTGGCAGCGGCGTCGCCACCCTCGGGCTGAGCGATTCGGCTGGCGTTCCCGGCGCGGTCGCCGCGCTCACCGCGGTGCTGCCCTATAACGACCCGGACGCGCTCGAAGCGTGGTTCGCCGCGCACAGCGCCGAAACCGCCGCCGTCATCGTCGAACCCGTGGCCGGGAACATGGGACTGGTTCCGCCCGAACCGGCGTTCCTCCATGCGCTCGACACTATCCCGCAGGC
Source organism: Dehalococcoidia bacterium (assembly GCA_039809945.1). Taxonomy (GTDB): domain Bacteria; phylum Chloroflexota; class Dehalococcoidia; order Tepidiformales; family Tepidiformaceae; genus Amarobacter. The sequence goes on from JBDHWA010000011.1 coordinate 9,088, forward strand.
GCACGGTGCGGTGCTCATCGCCGACGAGGTGATCACCGGCTTCCGCTTCCGCTACGGGCTCAGCGGGCTGCTCCAGAACGCCGGGCTGGTGTGCCTCGGCAAGGTCATCGGCGGCGGGCTCCCGGTCGGCGCCATCGGTGGGACGGCGGCGCTGATGGACCTGCTCGCGCCGCTCGGGCCGGTCTACCAGGCCGGCACCCTCAGCGGGAACCCGCTCGTCACCGCGGCCGGCGCGGCGATGCTCGACCAGCTCGCCGATGGCGCGGTCTACCGGAGGCTCGAAGAACTCGGGCGCCACCTCGAAAACGGGCTCACGACGGCCATCCGGCGCGCCGAACTCGAAGCCTCGGTCGTCCGCCGCGGCTCGGCGCTCACGCTGTTCTTCCGGTCTGAACCGCCGCGCGACTACGCAACAGCCCGCGAATCTGCCACCGAGGTGTTCGCGCGCTTCCACGCCGGCATGTTGGAACGCGGCGTGATGCTGCCGCCGTCGCAGTTCGAAACATGGTTCGTTTCGGCCGCCCACACGGAGCGGGAAATCGACGCAACGGTCGAAGCGGCGCATGCCGTGCTGCGCGGCATGGCCCAGCCGTGACCACACTCCGCATCGCAACGCGGGGGAGCAAACTCGCCCTTGTGCAGGCCGAACTGGCGGCCGCGAGGCTGCGCGAGGCGCACCCTGGGCTGGACGTCAGTCTCGTCATCGTGACCACCGCCGGGGACCGTGACCAGACGACGCCGCTGCCCGAGGGCGACCGCGCCGGCTGGTTTACATCGGCGATCCAGGACGCCCTCCTGCGCGAAGAGGCCGACGTGGCGGTCCACAGCTACAAGGACCTGCCGACGAAGCGGCCGGATGGCCTCGTCATCGCAGCCGCGCCCCTGCGCGAAGACCCGCGCGACGCCCTCGTGAGCCGCAGCCGCGTGGGCCTGCGTGCGCTCCCGAAGGGCGCGGTGGTGGGCACGAGTTCGCCCCGGCGCACGGCCCAGTTGCTCGAATTGCGCCCGGATCTCGATGTCCGCCCTATCCGCGGGAACGTCGAAACGCGCATCGCGAAGGTCGAAGCGGGCGAGTTCGACGCCGCGGTGCTCGCGCTGGCGGGACTGCGCCGGCTCGGCCTCGAAGCCCGCGCCGATGAGGTGTTCGGCCTGGAGGAGATGCTGCCCGCGCCGGCCCAGGGCGCGCTCGCCCTCGAATGCCGCGCCGCCGACGCGGAGACGCGCACCCTGCTGGCTGCCATCGACGACCTCGCCCTGCGCCAGGCCGTCACCGCCGAGCGGATGTTCCTCGCGGCCATCGACGGTGGCTGCAGCTTCCCGGCGGCCGCCCATGCCGCGCACTTCGGCACCACGCTCAAGCTGAGCGCCCTCATCGCCGCCGACGGCCAGATCATCCGGTCGAAGATGGCGGGCCCGGCCGAAGCCGCCGCAGGGCTCGGGCGCGAACTCGCCGAAGAACTGATGGCCCGCGCCGGGCTGCGTTAGCGCAGGCTGCGGAAGCAGTTGCGCAGTTCGTTCACGAACACTTCCGGCTGTTCGAAGGCGGCGAAGTGCCCGCCCTTCTCCAGGTCGTTCCAGTAGACGATGTTCGGGTACCGCTTTTCGGCCCAGCGCCGCGAGGTGCGGAAGATCTCGCGCGGGAAGATGCTCGCGCCGACGGGGATCGTGACCGCAGTTGCGCCGCCGCCCCCGCGCCCGAAGCTCTCCCAGTACAACCGCGCCGAGGACGCGCCCGTGCCGGGCAGCCAGTAGAGCATGATGTCGTCGAGCATCTCGTCGCGGGTGAGGGCGTTCTCCGGGTGGCCGTTGCAGTCGGTCCACGCCCAGAACTTCTCGAGGATCCATGCCGCCAGCCCGGCCGGTGAATCGACCAGCCCATAGCCGACCGTCTGCGGCCGCGTGCTCTGCTCTTTCGAATAGCCCGAGTCCCAGTCCTGGTAGTACTGCAGGCCGGCGATGGCGCTCTTCTCGCGCTCGGTCAGGTTGTCGACGGGGTCCGGCCGGACGGTGACCATGTTGAGGTGGATCCCGGCGCAGTGTTCCGGGTCCCGCGCGCCGATCTGCGTTGTCACGGCTGAACCCCAGTCGCCGCCCTGCGCGAAGTAGCGGTTGTACCCGAGCCGGGCCATCAGCGCGGCCCACGCATCCGCAATCTTCTCGACGCCCCAGCCGTTCTTCGTGGGTTTACCGGAGAAGCCATAGCCCGGCAGCGACGGCGCGACCACGTGGAAGGCGTCCGACGCCTGGCCGCCGAACTTCACCGGGTCGCTGAGCGGTTCGATGACCTTGAGGAACTCGACAATCGACCCCGGCCAGCCGTGGGTGATGACCAGCGGCGCAGCGCCCTCGTGCGGCGAGCGGACGTGGATGAAATGGATGTCGAGGCCATCGATCTCCGTGATGAACTGGGGGAACGCGTTGATTCGCGCCTCGGTCGCGCGCCAGTCGTAGCTGTCGGCCCAGTACTCGCAGACCTCCTGGACGTAGGAGAGCGGCGTGCCCTGGGTCCAGTCCTCGACGGCCTCGCGTTCGGGCCAGCGGGTGTCCTTCAGGCGGCGCTTCAGGTCGTCGAGCTGGGCCTGCGGGATCTCGATGCGGAAAGGGCGAATCTCGGCAGTCATGGCGTCCTCCTGGGTGCGGGCACGATGCCCGATTGAGGCGCGTCGCGCAATCTGGGTGGCCGCTCAGCGCGGGCGTTCGCCGTAGTCCCCGAACGGGCCGTCGCGGCGGCGGATGGTCTCGCGGAAGCCAATCTCGCCGAAGCTTTCGCGCCAGCGCAGCGCTTCCTCGGTGTGGCGCGTCACGCCGTCGAAGAGGGTGCCGAACATCTGCGTGGTGCGCAGGCCCATGTTTTCGAACGCCTGGTTGATGAGCAGCTTGTTCAGGGCCAACTGGTTCGAAGGGATGTTGGCGTACCGCTTCGCATACTTCTCGGTCTCGGCGGAGAGCTGTTCGCGCGGGAACACCTTGGAGACGAGCCCGATGCGGTGGGCCGTGGCCGCGTCGATCTGGTCGCCGGAGAGGAGGAACTCCTTCGCGTGTTCGAGGCCGACCCGGTAGACCCACATCATCGTCGTCGGCGTGCCGTACACGCGGCTCGGCGGGTAGCCGATGATCGCGTCTTCGGCCATGAAGATGAGATCGGCGCAGAGGATGAGGTCGGTGCCGCCGCCGAGCGCGTAGCCGTGGAGTTCGGCGATGACCGGCTTGGGGCACTCCCAGAGCTTCATGAAGCGGCGCATGTTGTGGCCCATGAAGGCGTAGTCCCGGACCGGGTCCCACGCCCCCGGCCGGGGGTCGACGGAGGGCGCCCCGTAGCGCGGCCGCCAGTTTCGGCCCCCGCGCTCGTTCGAACCGGGGTTGAGGTCGTACCCCGCGGTGAAGCACGGCCCGGCGCCGCGAATGATGATCGACGACACCTCCGGCGAGGCCGTCGCCTCATCGATGGCGTCGGCGATGCCCTGGATGACCGCGTCGTTCAGGGTGTTCATCTTTTCCGGGCGGTTGATGGTGATAATCGCCAGGCTCTGGCGCTCTTCGTAGAGGACAACGGGGTCGGCCATCGGGCGCTTCCTTCGCGGTGTTTTGCGTTCGAAACGATACACCGGGCCGCCCCCGCCAGGTTCGAACGCCGGCCGGCAGGGTTGCCAAAGCCCGCGCCTGTAGCGCCTACTGGAGGGAGTGCTGCGCCGCGACGGACTGATTCTCGCCAACCGGGCGTTCCTTGACCACGAGTCTCCTCGCTGGGCTGACTCACCGTCTTCGGCGGGCAGCGGCGGGCTGCTCGCGGCGGTCCGGCCGATTATCCAGCCCTGGGACGGCGAAGCCGGGACGACGTGGATCGGCGCAGGGATGGGCCGCTTCGACCGCGAATGGACCGATGAGCGCGGCTTCGAACTGCTCGAAACCACGCGCGGCCTGCTGCGCCACCGGCGGCTGTTCTTCGCCCCGCCGGCCTGGCAGGGCCACTACGCCGAAGTCTCGAACTGTTTCCTCTGGCCGCTGCTCCACCTCGTGCGCTATGACCTGCCAGCGGTCACCGGCTACTACCCCGCTCCCGCCGCTCCCGCGCCCGCCGACTGGCAGGCCTACCTCGCGGTCAACACGGCCTTCGCCGATGCCGCCGCCGAGGAACGGGACGCCCCGTGGTGCTGGATCCACGACTACCAGCTGGCGGTCACGCCCGGGCTGCTGCGCGAGCGGGGCTTCTCGGCGCCCATCGGGTTCTTCCTCCACACGCCGTTCCCGGACCTCGCGGTGGCGAAGCCGTACCTTGGCGAGGGCGGCGGCGAGAGCTTCCGGCGCGTCGTCACCGGCATGCTCGGCGCGGACCTTCTGGGGTTCCAGACCCCCGCCGATGTCGAACGCTTCCGGCGGGCAGCCGTCGAGTTCGCCGGCGCCGACGACGCTCGCGGCGGCGTGCGCTTCGACGGCCACATCGTCCGCCTGCGCGCCTGCCCGGTCGGCATCGACGTCGATGACGTGCTCGATGTCGCGAAGACCGCGCTGACGCCCTCACGCGTGACCGCCGCCCGGCAGGCAGGCCTGCCGCTCGTCGTCGGCCTCGAACGGGGCGACTTCACGAAAGGCATCCCCGAACGCCTGCGGGCGGTCGCGGCGGCCTTCCGCGGCGGCGCGCGCTTCGCCTATCTCGGCATTGCCGCGCCCACCCGCGAAGGTGTGCGCGCCTACGAAGCGCTCGAAGCCGCCGTCGAAGCCGAGGCCCGCGCCGCCCGCGAGGCCGCCGTTGCTGCCGGCGGGTCGTTCGCCCACGTCCGCGCGAACGTCGGCTGGCCGGACGTCGTCGCCCTGCAGCGCGAGGCCGACGTGGTCTTCACGTCATCGCTCGCCGACGGCCAGAACCTGGTGCCTCTGCAGGCGGCCGTCGCCCAATCGCTGCGGCCGGGGGCAGACCGCGCCGTCATCATTTCCGGCCGGGACGCGGGCGTCTCCGATTCGTTCGCGGAGTTCGCGGGCAAAGGGCTCGCTATCACTGACCCGCTCGACGCCGATGCCATGCACGAAACGCTGCGGGCCGCCCTCGATGGTGCGCCCGGGCGAGTCAGCGACCGCTTCGTAACAGCAGTTCACACACGGGATGCGCGCTGGTGGGCGACCGAATTCCTCGCCAGCCTGGAGGGGCCATGCTAACGCTCGACGCAATCGAACAGTTCAAGGCGCTGGCCGCCGCACGAGGGCCGCTGCTCATCGCAACGGACCTCGACGGCACGCTCGCGCCGATCGTGGCCCACGCCAGCGAGGCGCGCGTGCCCCCCGGTGCGCTCGCCGTCCTCGACCGGCTGGCCCAGGTGGCAAAGGTCGCGGTCATCACCGGGCGCGACCTGAATACGGCCCGCCGCATGGTCCCGGTCGAAGGTGTCGTTGTCGTCGGCAGCCACGGCCTCGAAGCGTCGTTCGATGACCCGCTTATCCCGGGGGTGGACCGCGTCGCCCTCAGCGCGGCCCTCGAAGAGGTCGAGCAGGGGGTCATCTCCGCCTGCCCGAGTTCGTTCCTCCACATCGAGCGCAAGGCGATCTCGACCGCATTCCACTACCGAACTGCGCCCGAACTGGAGCCGACGCTGCGCCAGGCGCTCGGTACGCTGCCCGAGGGGCTGCGCCTCCGCGAAGGCCGGATGGTCCTCGAAGTGCTGCCCGACGCCCGCGGCGGCAAGGATGTCGCCCTCACCGCGCTCTGCCGCCAGATGCGCGCGCACGCCCTCCTCGTCATGGGCGATGACCTGACCGATGTGGCGATGTTCAAGTCCGCGCTGGGGCTGGCGAAGGACGGCCAGGTGCACGTCCTGCTTGC
>JBDHWA010000012.1:0-14748 GCA_039809945.1 Dehalococcoidia bacterium
CCGAGCACGGTCGGCAGGTGGATAGCGTGGGGTGCTGACTGCAACTCCTTGTCCGACATCGGCGCGTCGGTCGCTCCGAAGTCGAGCACACCCTCGGCGAACTGGCTGATCCCGGCCCCGGAGCCGATTGACTGGTAGTTCACGCGGACGCCGCGCGCCACCTGGTGGTAGTCCACGAACCAGCCCTGGTAGAGCACGGACGGCAGCGTAGCTCCCGCGCCGAGGAAGTCGCCGCGGTCGTCACGGCCGCTGTCGGTCGTGACTGGCCCGGTGGCCGGTGACCGGTAGCCCGGCGAGCATGCTGCGAGCGCCACCGCGCAGGCCGCGAGCATCCACCACCACCGGCGGCTGGCTTTCTCCATAGCCCACCAGTGTATCGAGGTCCCTTGGCAACGGTTGTTAACAGTCCGCCGCGCTATCATCGGTATGTGGACCTCCGCGCGATTTGCTTCGATATGGACGACACCCTGCTCGACACCTCGGGCGGGGTGAACGAAGCATGGCGGCTCACCACCGAGGCGTTCGGCCCCGGCCTTGGCATCGACCCGGAGGCCCTGAACAAGGCCATCCGCAGCCAGATGGTGGAGTTCTGGAAGGACGAGTCCGCCGTGGAGCACTGGCGCACCCGCCTTCACGAGGCGCGCGTCCACAACATCGAAATCACGCTTGCAGGCCAGGGACTCGACGCCTCCGCAGCGCGCGCCATCGCCGACACCTACTGGGACGCCCAGTCCAGCCGCCTCAAGCTGTTCGAAGACTCGCTCGGGACGCTCGACCGGCTGCGCTCCGCCGGCTACCGGCTCGGACTCATCACCAACGGCCCGGCGGAAATGCAACGCTGGAAGATCGACCGGTTCGCCCTCGAAAGCCAGTTCGACGTTGTGGTGATCGAAGGCGAATTCGGCCACGGCAAACCCCATCCGGCCGTCTTCGAACATGCGATGAGCCGCCTCGACGCCACCGGCGAGGCCGCGCTTCACATCGGCGACAACCTCTACGCCGACATCGGGGGCGCGAAGGCGGCCGGGATGCAGGCCGCCTGGATTCACCGGGACCGCCTCGAACTGAAGGAGACGCCCGAGCCCGCGCCGGACCGGGTGTTCGCGAACTTGAACGACCTGCTCCTCGACCTCGGCCTCGACTAACCGCCCAACGCTAGCGCACTCCTCACCTGTGGGCTACCCTTCGGGCCATGGGCAAACTCGATGGCAAGACGGCGCTGATATTCGGCATCTCGAATGACCGCTCGATTGGCTGGGGCATCGCCAAGGCGCTGCACGCCGAAGGCGCGAAGCTCGCGTTCTCGTACGCGGCGCCGATGGAGAAGCGCATCGCCCCGCTCGCCGAAGAACTCGGCGTGGACTTCTGCGAACAGTGCGACGTCGGCAGCGATGAGGAACTGGACGCCGTCTTTGCGAAGGTGAAGGAGCGCCTCGGGACGATCGACATCCTCGTCCACTCGATCGGCTTCGCCAACCGCGAAGACCTGATGGGCCGCTTCGTCGATACCTCCCGCGAGGGTTTCCTGCTCGCCCACAACATCTCGGTCTACTCGTTCGTGGCGCTGGCGAACCGCGCCCGCCACCTGATGCCGAACGGCGGCAGCATGATCACGCTCACCTACTACGGCTCGCAGAAGGTGGCGCCGAAGTACAACGTTATGGGCGTGGCGAAGGCCGCCCTCGAAGCCACGACGCGCTACCTCGCCTGGGACCTCGGCGGCGACCGCATCCGCGTGAACGCGATCAGCGCCGGGCCGATCCGGACGCTCGCGGCGAGCGGCATCTCGGGCTTCCGGGACTACCTGAAGCAGTTCTCGAGCGTCGCTCCGATCCCTGAGAACATCACCATCGAGCAGGTGGGCGCGGCAGCCGCGTTCCTCGCCAGTGACGGCGCCAGCGGTATCACCGGTGACGTCCTCTACGTCGACCATGGGTTCAACATCATGGGGTTGGCCAGCGAAGAGAAGGAATGAGCGGTCCGTTCCAGGTCGTCCCGTATGAGCGTGAGCGTCACGGGGATGGGCCGTATCGCGTGGTCAGCGCCGTGTTCGAGGAGTACGGCTTCCCGTTCGCCGAAAACGACTACGACGCCGATGTGCTCCACCCGGAACGCCACTACGACGGCGCCACCGGCTGGTTCTGGGTGGCCGAAGACGGTGCTGGCAGGACGGCGGGCTGCGTGGGCCTGACAGATGAAGGCGGCGGCGAGTTCGAACTGCACCGCCTGTACGTCCTCGCCGGCGCGCGGGGCCACAGGCTGGGTGAACGGCTCTGCGCGGAGGTCATCGCAAAGGCCCGGGACGAAGGTGCCGCGCGGCTCGTGCTGTTCAGTGATGTGCACTTCACGCACGCCCATGCGCTCTATCGCCGCGTTGGGTTCCGGGAGAACCGCTTTCGCTATGCCCCTGACCCGTGGCAGAGTCGTGAGTGGGGGTTCGTCATGGAGTTCGACCCGGAAGGAGCGCAATAGATGCCACGAGCACGATGCATCTGGTGCATGGAGCCGCCGTTCCAGGACGTCGCCGTCCTGAAGTGGCGCGGCGAAGAACGCGAGCGGCTCACGGTGCCGCTCTGCCGGAAGCACCTCGGCCGCCTGAAAGAGGCTGGCCAGGCCGGCCGCGAACACAAGGGCTGGTTCTACAAAGACGGCTGGTGGTAGGCGCGCCTGACGGTCAGCGCGCGGTGTAGCCGCCGTCCACCGGCAGCACCACGCCAGTGATGAACGAAGCCTCCGGGCTGGCGAGGAACGCCACCGCGGCGGCAACTTCTTCGGGCTGGCCGAGGCGGCCCATCGGGTGGAGGCTCGTGATGTACTCCTCGGCCGGTTCAGTTGTCCGCACGAACTCCGTCATCGGAGTGACGATGTAGCCGGGTGCGATGGCGTTCACGCGGACGCCGCGCTTGCCGTAGGTCACGGCGAACTGCCGGGTCAGCCCGACGACGCCATGCTTCGCGGCGGTGTAGGCGCCTGCGCCTTCGGCCACCGGGACCGACGGGTCGACGCCCGGGAGCGAGAGGCCGACGAGCCCAGCAACCGAGGCGGTGTTGATGATCGTGCCGCCGCCGCGTTCGCTGAGCAGTTGGGCGCCGTGGAAGAGGCCGTAGTAAACGCCGCTGAGGTTGATGGCGACGGTCCGGTCCCAGCCCACGCCGCTGGCGACCCCCGCGTTGTTGAAGATGACGTTGAGGCCGCCGAGGACCCGCACCGTCTCCGCGAGCGCGTCCTTCACCGCCTGCTCGTTGGAGACGTCGATTTCGATGGCGGCGGAGGAACCGCCGTGCTCGGCGATGCGGGCGGCAGTGTCCTTCGCCGAATCACCATCGAGGTCGGCGCACATGACGGCCGACCCGCAACTGGCCATGTGCAGCGCGCTGGCCCTGCCGATGCCCGAACCTGCGCCGGTGATGAGCGTGACGAGACCTGTGAGGTTGGGCATTTTGGCGCGCCTCCACGGAGCGGTATCGGACCACAGCGTCCCGGCCAGGCCCTGATGAAGGGCTGGCCGGGGCTGAGCCGGGTGGTGTCAGGCTTCGGCCGGCTTGGGGTTCCGGACGCCGGCGCCGAGCGTGCTCTGGAAGACGCGCTCGAGGGTTTCGACATCGAAGCCGCCTTCGCGGTAGATGGTCCGCTCGCGGTCAGGCAGGCTCATGATGCTGATTTCGTTGCCGCCGATGAGGAAGTCGCGACCGTTGATGTTCGCCGCCGCGTCGGTGCAGAGGTATACCACGAGCGGGGCGATGAGCTCGGGCGCGAGGGCGGCGATACCGGAAATCGCCTGCTCAGCCGAGCTTTCGACAGCCTGCTTACCGCCCGCCGCCGCCATCTCCTGCCGCTTGATCCGGGCCGCTTCCATCTCCGGGCTGAGGGTGAGCCGGGTCGCCGCACGCGGGCGCAGCGCGTTCGCGGTCACGCCGTACTTGCCGAGGTCGAGAGCGAGGGTGCGCGTCAGGCCGGTAATGCCCTCCTTGGCTGCCGAGTAGTTCGCCTGCCCAAGGTTGCCGAGGCCCGATTCGGAGGAGGTGTTAATGATGCGGCCGCCACGCTGCTGACGCATCACAATCGAGGCGTAGCGGGTGACGGTGAAGTGACCCTTGAGGTGGACGGCGATGACGGCGTCCCACTCGTCTTCGGTCATGTTGAAGATGATGCGGTCACGAAGGATGCCGGCGTTGTTCACGAGGATGTCGAGGCGGCCCCAGGCGTCCATCGCCTGCTTCACCATGCCCTCGCCGTCCGCCATCGATGCGACGTTGCCGAAGTTCGGGAGCGCTTCGCCGCCGAAGGCCTTGATCTCGGCGACGACCTGTTCGGCGGGCGAGTGTTCGCCACCCTCCCCGGTAGTGCTGCCGCCGAAGTCGTTCACGATGACGCGTGCGCCTTCCCTGGCGAGTGCCAGCGCCTCGCCTCGGCCAATGCCGCGCCCTGCGCCCGTAACGATAGCGACCTTGCCTTCAAGCCTCCCGGCCATGTGGACATACTCCTGTTCTGATGTGGCTTTTCCTCCCTTCCGCTGAGGGAAGGGCAAACGCGTGAAATCTACCATCGCCGTGGGACGTTGTCTCCGGCCGTTGGTTCCAAAAGCCCGGGCCCGCGCCGCTGGAAACCACCTGGCCTACGATTGACGCCATGCCCCGGCTGCTCGCCTTCATCCCGCATCCCGACGACGAGTCGTACAGCTTCGGCGGGGCACTCGCGCTGGCCTCGGCCGCTGGCTGGGAGTGCCTCGTGGTCTGCGCTTCGAGCGGCGAAAAGGGGAAGCGTCACGATGGCGGCCCGGTGACCCGGCGGGCAGTCGCCGCCGCCCGCGAACGCGAACTCCGGGCGTCCTGCCGCGCGCTTGGGTGCGAAGCGCCGCGCTTTCTGCGCCTCCCGGACGGGGGCCTCCGCAGTTCGGCGGACGGCCCCTCACAGGTTGCAGCATCGCTCGAACAGGAGTTGCCGGATCTCATCCTCACGCTGGGCCCGGACGGCGCCTACGGGCACCCGGACCACCTCGCCGTCCACCAGTGGGTGCTCGAAGCGTGGACGGCCGCAGGCAAGCTGTGCCCGCTGCTCTTCCCTGTCTTCCCGCGCGGTCTCTTCCTGCCGCAGTACGAAAAATGCATCGGGATGATGGGCGACCCGCCGAACCCACCCGCGGAAGCGATCGGCGGCGGCCCCGTCCACTACGAGGTCGACATCAGAAGCGCCCGCGAACAGAAGCTCGCCGCCATTGGGGCGCACCGTTCGCAGCTCCCCGGCGGCGACCCGGAAGCGATCTTCCCGCCGGGTATCGTGGCCGAATTGCTGGATGGAGAGCGGTTCGCTGACGCGACCGGGAGATCCACCGCTTCGACAGCGGCGCTGCTCCAGTTCGAAACGCCGGTGGGTTGACCCTGCGACTGACCGTGCTCAGGCAGCGCGATGCGAATCGAACGCTGCGATCTGCTCGCGCAGGCGGCGAATGCGCCGCAGCCGGTAGCTCGAAATCACAAGGCTCGCATCATCGAGGAAGACGGGGCCAGCACAACGCGCACAGCGAACCGGCGCCTGGGGGTCTTCGCCTTCGGACAGTTGGTAGCCGCGCAGCCCGGAGACGGTCAGCGGAGCGCCTTTCGCGCCAACCCAGCGCCCGCTCACGTGCGCGCAATGAAGACACTTGATGTCACCCATGACCAGCATGACCGTCCTCCTGATGGAGAGCAGTATCGCGGTGAGCATCTGGTTCCGGGATAAGGGAACTCCCGCGAGGGCCGTTCACGTTCTCCCGTAATCGGCCGCTGGAACCCCGGTTCACCGCTACTCTGCTACTTCAAGGTACGGCAGGATGCCACGCCGCCCGTAGCAGGTTCGGGAAAGATCTGTTGAGTGACTGGCGGCAGCGCGCCGGCCGGAAGGGCCTCAGCTGGAGCGGACGACGCCTTCGACGCGGAAGCGCATGACTCCCTGGGGAGCCTCCACTTCCACTTCTTCGCCAGCGCGGCGGCCGAGCAACTGCTGGCCGACCGGTGAATCCACGGAGATGCGGCGTTCGCGCGCGTTCGCCTCACGCGAACTCACGAGCTGGTAGGTTTCCTGCTTGTTCCGCTCCACATAGGTAACGGTCACCATCGAGCCCAGCACAGCCAGTCCGTCATCCGGGCCGGAGCGGTCGACAACGACCGCGCGCTTCAGCGAAGCCTCGATGCGCTGCTTGCGGTCATTGGTGAACGCGAGCGCTTCGCGCGCGGCGTGGTACGGCGCGTTCTCGCGAAGGTCGCCGTCAGCTCGAGCGTGCTCGATGGCCTTCACCAGGTCCGGCACCTTCGCCTCGAGTTCGCTCAGTTCCTTCTTCAACGCTTCGAGGCCGTCGGCGGTCATCTCCACCGGGGCTTCTTCGATGCGCACGGCAGCGGCGCCAGTACGGCCGCCGGTGCGGCGCACGCGGACATTGATGCCGAAGTTCGCCGTCGTGTAGTTCTTCTTCTTCAGGTACTGGAAGAACCCCTTGAGGGCCTCCACACGCTTCTGTGCGTTCGGGTCTGCAACCCTGATCTGGCTTTCCGCGTAGCTCTCCACGCGGCTCCCCGTCAGCGTCCGCGCATCGGTCGCCGGGTCGGCATGTTCAACGTATTTGCGGATGTAGCTTTCACAGTCGTGGAACTGGTCGGGCTTGAGGGAGGAGAGGTATTCCTGGAGTGCTTCTCCGAGGGTTTTCTGCACGAGCGGTGCACCCTGGGGTTCTTTGGCCATGCCTCAAATGTATCATCGATCGCATGATCGTGCCGCCATTTTTTACACGCGGATGAACTGGGACGACCTTCCGCCGCTGTTCCCCGGGTTCGAATTTCCGGGCCGATGGCTGCCGCTCCTCCAGCGCCACCACAACCTCCTGAACGAGGCCTCTGGGCACACGCGCGTGACCGCAGTGCCGCCGGAGGAAGCTATCCGGCGGCACTACGCTGAGTCCATCGAGATCTGGCGAATCGCCGTCGAGGCCGCCCCAGGGCCTGTCCTCGCCGTTGATGTCGGGAGCGGCGGCGGCTTCCCCGGCATCGTCGCGGCATGCCTCGCACCCACGGTGAGGTTCGCACTCGTGGAACCGCTGAAGAAGCGCGCGCGACTGCTCGAACAGGCGGCGGAGACACTCGGGCTGGCGAACGTTGAGGTCCACGCCCTGCGCGCCGAGGAAGCGGGCAGGGGCCCACTGCGCGACATGGCGAACATCGTCGCCGCGCGGGCGGTCGCCGGACTGGCGGAGTTGCTCGAATACACGGCCCCGTTCGCGCGAACCGGCGGGATCATCGCGTTGCCGAAGGGGAGCGGGCTGCCGGAGGAACTCGAAGCCTCCGTGGCCGCTCAGCGGGCGCTCGGGTGCGAGTACCTGGGAGCCACGCCGATGCGGCCGGAGGTGAGTGACACCCTCTCCGTTGCGCTATTCCGAAAGACCACCGCCACCGATGCTCGCTACCCGCGGCGGCCGGGCACGCCGCATCAGCGTCCGCTCACGTGAGGAAATGATCACCCTTCCTCGCGAATTGCGGCGCATCGATCCGCATGCGTGCTATAGTGCGCGCATCCGGACCGGGGGCGCGGCACGTGAGCGCGCTCACCGCCTGGGAACGAATCACATGGAGGCTCCATGGACCCCAACCTGGTTATCAACCGCATCCTGCGCCTCGCGCGGCTCGACACCTCCGTCTTCGATGAGGTGCGCGATGACGTGAACGAACTGATCCCGGCGCTGGTGGTGGCCGGCGTCAGCGCGCTCCTCGCCGGTCTCGGCGCCACGCTCTGGTTCGCCGTCCTCTGGGACAGCAACTACCACCCGGATGGGATCTGGTTTAACACGTTCATCTTCGGCGGCGTGTTCCTCGCCGCGATGTACCTCGTCTGGGTGCTCGTGGACTACGTTGTCCTGGTCCAGGTGTACAAGGCCTCTGCAGACCTTCAGTCCCTCCTCCGGACGATGGGCTACGCCGCCGCCCCGCTCGCCCTCTCGTTGCTCATGTTCATCCCGGTGCTGTGGCCCATCTTCGCCATCGTGCCGCTCGCCCTCCTGCTCGTGATGGCCATTTACGCAACCCAGGCCGTTACGAACGCCGATTCGACCCAGGTCGTTATCGCGAACCTCGCCGGATTCACCGTGATGGTGCTCGTCCTCACGATCGTGGCTTTCTCCAGCGATACCTCGAAGATTGGCGCGGGGCTGTTCGCCGCCCTCTTCGAACCCGTCAAGTAAAACCTCGCCTGAGGCTTAGCAAACGAACGAGGCCCGGCCGACGCTCGCGCGTCGCCGGGCCTCTGCCGTGTTGTCCGCCGCGGACGTAGGCTTACCGGCCAATGCCTCGCGACTACGCCGCCGCTGCCCGCCGGAATGAGCGCCTCTACTACGCCTTCATCATCCTGATGGAGACGGGCTTCTGGTTCGGCATCTGGATCAAGTACCTGACGGTCGGGCGGGGCCTCGAGCTCCGCTACATCCTCCTGATGGACCTGCCATTCTGGCTGATGGTCGCCGCGCTCGAAGCGCCGTTCGGTGCGCTGGCCGACCGCATCGGCTCGAACCGCGTCCTCGCCATCGGCGCCGCGGTCTATGCGCTCACCATCGCCGGGTTCGGCTTCACCACAAACTACTGGATGCTCTTCGCCGACTACATGCTCTGGGCCATCGCCCAGGCGTGCCGCAGCGGCGCCGACCAGGCGTTGATGTTCGACTCGTTGCGGCAGGCGGGCAACGAGGACCGCTTCGCCCGCATCATCGGCCGCGGCTTCGCGCTGCAGATCGGGTCAGCGATGGTCGGAGTGCTCCTCGGCGGCTTCATCGCGGCCGCGACGAGCCTCGCGTTCACCGTGCAGATCAGCTTCTTCGGGCCGCTGATCGCCGCGGGCGTTGCCCTGGCGATGGTGGAGCCGCACGTCGACCACGAACGGCCGCCTTACCTCCAGAACCTGAAGCGCGGATTCTCCTACGCCTGGTACACGCCGCAGGTGCGCTACACCGTGCTCTTCGGCTCGACGGTAATGATGGCGGCGTTCACGCCAGTCATCCTGATGCAGCCGTTCCTCATCGAACATGACGTGCCGACGAAGCTCTTCGGCGTCTACCAGGCGCCGTTGCGGCTAACCGCGGTGGCAGCCGCGATCTTCGCTCACCGCGCGGCGGCAAAGACCGGTGCGCCTCTGATGTTTGCGCTCGCGGTCATCGGCATGGTCGTGGCCTTCGCCGGGCTGTCGACATTCGACCGGATCGGGATGTTCGCGCTGTTCGCTGTGCCGGCGCTCATCCAGGGTTTCACACGGCCCACCATCGACACCTACGTGAACCAGCACACGCCAAGCGAAACCCGCGCGACGGTGCTCAGCGTCTCCTCGCTGGTGCTTTCCGTGCAGGTCGCGTTCTTCGAGCCGGTCGTCGGATTCATCACCGACGGCATCTCGATTCGCGCAGCCTTCGGCTTTGTAGCCGCGCTGTTCCTGGTGGTGATGCCGCCGCTCTACGTTCTCTGGCGGCGGGCGTACATCCCGCCCCAGCGGCCGCCGGTGCGCGAAATCGCCCCCGAGGCAGCCTGACCGTCAGGCGAGGGCGGCCTTCAGCGCGTCCACGCTCTCGGCCATTGCCTTCTTCGCGCCGTCAAGCATCGCGGTCAGCTGGAGGAAGACGTGCACCTGGTCCTGGTAGATGCTCAGTTTGGCCGGGACGCCAGCCTTCTCGAGCGCTTCCGCGAACAACTTCGAATCGTCGAGCAGTGGGTCCTGCGTCCCGACAATGAGGTGCGCCGGCGGGAGTCCCTTGAGGTCGCCCTTGATCGGCGCGATGTAGGGGTCATCGGTGCTGGCGCCGCCGCTCAGGTAGTGGCCATAGAACCACTCCATCGCCTTCAGCGTGAGGATCTTGCCCTCGCCGTTTTCGATGACCGATGGGAGCGTGGTGTCGCCGGTGTAAGCGCCATAGAAGAGGAGCAGGAGCTTCGCTTTCGGGCCGCCTTCATCACGCAGGCGAAGGGCCGAAGCCGCCGTGAGGTTGCCGCCTGCGGAATCGCCCCCGATAGCGAAACGTGAACCATCGGCGCCGAATTCGGCGGCGTTCGCAACGATGTAGCGAATGGCCGCCACGCAGTCATCGAGCGAAGCGGGCGCAGGGTTCTCCGGCGCCATCCGGTAGTCGAGGCTGACGACGACGCAGTTCGCGCCGCCGGCGAGTTCGGCGCAAAGCCGCGCGTGGGTAGCCGGCGAGCCAATAACCCAGCCGCCGCCGTGGATATAGATGAGCAGCGGTCGAATGCCCGAGCCGTCCGGCGTGAACACCTTCACGGGGATGGCCCCGGCCGGGCCAGGCACCGTGCGGTCGGTGATGGCGACGCCTTCGGGCATGGGGACGTTGAAAGCGCCGAAGCTGATCTCCGCGCCGGCGCGGGCGGTAGCGGCGTCCATCTCCCACATGGGCGGGACATTCGCGGCAGCGGCCTGCGCCGCCATCATCTGGAGAAGGCCTTCGACCTGGGGATCCATGCTCGAACCTCGAAGAGGGGATGAGCGGGGACTATACCGCCCGGACGGTGGTTAGTACGCGTCGCGCCGGGGTCGATGCGCTATCGGAGGGACGCTAGTGCCCGCTCGATTGCCTCGTCCGCGGCCGCAAGGCGAGCCGCGAGGGCCGGGCTCACCGGCTCGTCATCGAGCGGCGCCGCATTCAGCCGGCACATGAACTCATCCGCGTCGATTTGTTTGAGTTGGTCAGCGAGTTCGGACGCCTCCTCCAGGCGGTCTTCCTCCATCAGCCGGTCGATCTCTGCCCGCCGTTCGTCCTGGTTCATGTCGAATGGAGACCGAAAGAAGTGCTCCTCGCGCGGATCATTTCCCAGGCGCGGGCCAGAGCGGCGCGTTGCGCCGGGCTCACCGGCTCGTCATCGAGCGGCGCCGCATTCAGCTGGCGCGTGAACTCTTCGGCATCGATTTGTTCGAGTTGGTCGATGAGCAGGGAGGCCGCTTCAAGCTCATCCCGTTCCATCAGACGGTCGATTTCGGCCCGCAGTTCGTCCTGGTTCATCAAGGGAGTATACCTCGGCCGTTGGCCCGAACCCCGGCGGCTCAAACCGGCAGCGCCGACTCCGCCCGGGCTGCCGCAACTTCGCCGGGCAGGACATCGAGCACCTGCGCGATGTCACCGCCGGTGGTCTCTTCGCCGAGGGAGAAACGGATGCTGCCGACCGCCCGCCGGATGGGCACGCCCATCGCCATCAGGACGTGCGATGGCTCCCAGGTCGAGTTCGAACAGGCGCTGCCGGAGCTGACAGCGATGCCCCGCTCGTCGAGCAGCCGGACGAGCACGTCGCTCTCCACGCCGTCGAACGAGATATTGAGGTTGTTCGGCACACAGTTCACCTGGCAGCCGTTCACCTGCGAGCCGGGCACGCGTTCGAGGATGCCGTCGCGCAGGCGGTCACGCAGTTCGCGCACCGTTCGCTGGCGCTCCCCGAGGCCGCGCGTGCTCGCCTCAAGTGCCGCCGCGGCGCCGGCGATGCCCGCCACGTTCTCGGTGCCGGCGCGCTTCTGCATCTCCTGGCCGCCGCCGTGGAGGAGTGGCATGAACGGCGTCGAACGGCGCAGGTAGAGCACGCCGGAGCCCTTCGGGCCGCCGAACTTGTGCGACGACAGGCTGAGGGCGTCGGCCCCGAGCTCCTCGACGTCAATGGGGAGCCAGGCCGGCGCCTGGACAGCGTCGGTGTGCAAGAGCACGCGGTGCGATGCCTGCCCGGCGAACTCGCGCAGCACCGCGGAGACCGCGGCGATCGGCTGGACGGTGCCGACTTCGTTGTTCGCCAGCATCACGCTGGCCAGCACCGTGCCCGGCCGGAGGGCGCGCCGGAACTCCTCGATGCTAATGCGGCCACTGCCATCGCAGCCGAGCAGGGTGACTTCGAAGCCGAGTTCCTCGAGGTGCTGGGCCACGTGCAGCCCGGCGTGGTGTTCGATGGCCGTGGTGATGATGTGGTTGCCCGCGCCGGCCCGCCGCATGGCATAGGCGATGCCCAGCATTGCCGCGTTGATGCTCTCCGTCCCGCCGCTGGTGAACAGCACCTCGGTCGGGCGCGCGCCGAGGCACTCCGCAACCGTTGCACGGGCCGTGTCGACCGCTGCCTGCGCCTGCCGGCCGAGGCTGTACAGCCCGCTCGGGTTGCCAAAATGGCCATCGAGGAAGGGCAACATCGCGTCGCGCGCTTCCGGGCGCAGCGGCGACGTCGCGGCGTGGTCGAGGTAAATCACGGATTCGATTGTAGCCGCCGCGGCCGCGCGCATGTCGATTGTCCATCCGCCTGCGAACCCGGTAGGCTTCGACTCGTGCCAGACGAATCCCTGCTTACTGACGACATCCGCGCCCTCATCGGCGTCGAAACACCGCTCGGCTCGGTCGAGGTCGCACCGCGGACATGGCGGCGCGCCGTGGAGGTGTACACCGGCAAGGCCCCGGATCACACCCCGGCCGCCGGCGAGCCGATTTCGGGGTATGTCATCGCCGGGCTCGATACCGACTACGAGTCGGTCGGCATGCCAAACGTGATGCCGAACTCCATCCTCATCTCGAACCAGTGGGAGTTCGACCGCCCTCTGCGAATGGGCGAAACCCTGCAGGCGGCCCACCGGCTGGTCGACATCACCGAGCGGTTCGGGGGTCGCTTCGGCTATAGCCTCGACTTCCGCGCGGAGGTGGTCTATCGCGACGCCACCGGCGCCGTCGTCGCCCGCAGCGGCCGGACGATGACCCAGTACTCCGCCAGCGACGCCCGCGGAGGCGACGAATGAGCCTCGATGCGGCGACCCTGAAAGAGGGCGACGAACTGCCCGTCCTGCACCTCCAGCCGGACCTCGGCCAGGTCATCCGCTACTGCGCGTTGCAGTGGACGTTCCCCGCGTTCTTCTACGACCCCGAGGCCGCACGCAGAGCGGGGATGCCCGGGACGCTCGTCCCCGGTCCGCTGAAGGTTGGGCTCCTCTATCGCGCCGTGGATGAGTGGCTCGGCGAAGCAGGCTGGATCCGGCAGGTGCGCGCCGCCCACCGCAGGCCGGACCAGACGAACCGCCCAATCGACATCGCCGGCCGGGTGGCCCGCGTTTACGAGGAGGACGGCCAGCGCCGCGCCGACCTCGAACTGGCGATCATCAACGAGCAGGGCGAACCCAGCGTACGCGGCTTCGCGGTCGTTCAGTTCCACTCGTAGAACACCGGTCGACAGACCAATTCGCCACCGCCGATAATCCGCAGGCCATTCCATGCGAGGTGTGTCCTGTGCTGCTCCACGATGTCCTGAGTCACTCGACGAAGCTCTATCCGAACAAGATCGCCACCATCGATGGTGACACCCAGTACACCTATGCCCAGGAAGGCGACCGCGTCCACCGTCTCGCCGCGGGCCTCCTCGGCCTCGGCCTCAAGCCCGGCGACAACATCGCCATCCTTGCCAACAACTCGCACCGCTACTTCGAGGTCTACTTCGTCTGCAGCGTGGCCGGCATGCCCCTGGCGCCCCTGAACATCCGCCTCGCCGCCAGCGAACTCGAGTTCATCCTCGAAGACGGCGAAATCAAGGCGCTCTTCCTCGGCCCCGAGTACGCGGCGCTCTACGAGCAGTTCAAGGACAAGGTGCCCGGCCTCAAGCACGTCATCGCCCTCAACGCCGAGATCCCCGGCGCGGTCCAGTACGAAGACCTGATTGCCAACAATGAGCCGCTCGCGAAGCCGGCCCGCGAATGGCTCGAAACCGACATGCTGAACCTCTGCTACACCGGCGGCACCACCGGCCTGCCCAAGGGCGTGATGCTCAGCCAGCGCGCCATCGTTTCGAACGCCCAGCACGCCGTCATGACCTGCAGCTTCCAGGAGCGCGACATCTGGCTGCACGTCGCCCCGATGTTCCACCTCGCCGACGCGTGGGCGGTCTACTCCTTCTGCATGGTGGGCGGCACGCACGTGTTCAACGCCTCGTTTAACCCGCAGCTCTATCTCGAAACCGTCGAAAAGCACAGGGTCACCAAGACGATCCTCGTGCCGACGATGATCAACTTCCTGGTGAACTTCCCCGGCCTCGCGAACTACGACACCAGCAGTCTCGACCTTGTGCTCTACGGCGCTTCGCCGATGCCGGTCGACCGGCTCATCGCGGCGAAGAACGCGCTCGGCCCGAAGCTGGTCCAGGCCTACGGCATGACCGAAACTGCGCCGCTCCTGACCGCGATGCATCTTGAGTGGACCTTCTACGAAGGCCCCGAGGAGAAGGTCCGGCGTCTCGCCAGCTGCGGCCGCCAGGTCTCCGGTGTCGATGTCCGTGTCGTCGATCAGACGACGGGCGAAGATGTGAAGCCCGGCCAGGTCGGCGAAATCATCGCGGCCGGCCCGAACGTCATGAACGGGTACTGGAAGCGCCCGAAGGAGACGGCCGAGGCCCTCCGTGGCGGCTACATGCACACCGGCGACCTCGCGACCATCGACGAGGAGAACTTCATCTTCATCGTCGACCGCGCCAAGGACATGATCGTTTCCGGCGGTGAGAACGTGTACTGCGCCGAAGTCGAGAATGCACTCTACGACCACCCGGACGTCCTCGAAGCGGCCGTGATCGGCATCCCCGATGACCGCTGGGGCGAAGCCGTCCTCGCCATCGTCGTCCCGAAGGAAGGCACCTCGCCGACCGAGGAGCAACTCATCGAGCACTGCCGCGGGCTCATCGCCGGCTACAAGTGCCCGAAGTCGGTCGTCTTCCAGGCTCAGCCGCTGCCGAAGTCCGGCCC
>JBDHWA010000013.1:0-14616 GCA_039809945.1 Dehalococcoidia bacterium
TGGTGGAGACGCGGGAGAGTTGAACTCCCGGTCCAGCGAAGGTCAGCTCCGAATTGTCCTACAGGCATTCCCACCGATGGGGATCTCGCTACCGGACTACGATGGTGGTCCTCAAGTCCAGTAGCCAGCCGATGATCTTTCGCGGGCGCTATCGGCGTGAGCCCACGGCATCCTGGCTTTAGTGACGCCCCTTCCCGACGCTGCCAGGCCGGGCTTCAGGAGGGACGGCCTCTACAGGGTATTAAGCTGCGAGTGCGAGTTGGCGATTGTTGCCATTTGTTTTTGGCCGCCTGATTAACGAGGGTGACGCCCAACCTCGGCCTGCTATCCGGCTACCTAGCTCCCTGTCGATTCCCTTCGTCCCCAGTTGATACTCCAAGCATAGCACACCCGTTCGAAACCGGCCGTGGCGGACGCCACAGATCCCCTGGGGCCGCTCTGGTAGAGTCGCTGGATGAACAAGCTGCACCTTGAGTACTGCTCAGGCCAGGAATGGGCCGAGATCGTCCGCAAGCATGTTGTGCCTGACGCCACCAACGGCATCAACCTCGGCGAACACCTGCTCGAGGTTGGGCCCGGACCAGGGCTGACGACCAACGTCCTCGCAACGCTCGCCCCGAAGATGACCGTCGTTGAACTGGATGCAGACCTCGCATCGGCCCTCGCCGACCGTTTCCAGGGCTCGAATGTCACCGTGCACCGGGGCGACGCGACCGCCACGCCCTTCGCCGACTCCACGTTTTCGTCGGCCATCTGCCTGACGATGCTGCACCATCTCCCGACGCCGGCAGCCCAGGATCGGCTATTCGCCGAACTGAACAGGCTCGTCCGCGCCGGCGGAACCGTCATGGGCAGCGATAGCCTCGACAGCCCGGAGTTCCGGGCCGCCCACGTCGATGACATCTGCACACCGGTTGACCCAGCGACGCTGGCAGAGCGGCTTCGGGCCGCGGGATTCACGAACGTGCGGGTCGAGCCGAACCGTTTCGCGGTTGCGTTCTGGGCGACCGCCACATAGAGGGAGTACCGGCTATCCCCGGCGAAGCGCGCGCTGCATGTCCCGCTTCTGGTCGTGCTCCTTCAGCTTCTGGCGCTTGTCATAATGATGCAGCCCACGAGCGATCGCGATCTCGACCTTGGCCCGGCCTCGCTTGAAGTACATCGCTACCGGGATGAGGGTAAGGCCCTTGCCTTCCATCATCTCCTCGATCTTGCGGATTTCCTTCTTGTGAAGGAGCAGCTTGCGGTCCCGCGCAGGTTCGTGGCCGGCGTAGCCCGCGCTTGCGTAGGCCGCGATGTTGGCGTCCTGGAGCCAAACTTCTCCGTCCTTGACGCGGGCGTAAGCGCCCTGCAGCTGCACGCGGTGTTCGCGAACGGACTTAATCTCGGAGCCGGTCAACACGATGCCGGCCTCGAACTTCGCGAGGAACTCGTAGTCGTGCCGTGCACGGCGGTTCTGGGCAATCGTTGATTCGGCCATACGGGTGGACGCTCAACGGCCCCGCCTTGGTGACGGGGCCGTTGTCTGGTTCGAAGTAGTGTACCGCCTGCGGCTACTTCCCGTGGAGGAGGTCGATCGCCTTGAACATCTGGATGTCGCCCTGGTCCAGGTACTCGTCATAAGTCATGGGTAACTCAATGTCCGGCTTCACGCCGAGCCCCTCGATCTGGTCCCCCTTGGGGGTGAGCCAGCGGCCCACGGAGAGGTACAACGCCCCGCATCCTGCCGGGTCGCCGCAGTTCTTCAGCTGCTGCAGCTGGTTCACGGTACCCTTCCCGAAGCTGCGGACGCCGACTATCTGGGCCCGGCCGTTGTCACGCAGGGCCGAAGCGAGCACCTCGGACCCGCTGGCGCTGCCGTTGTCCTGGAGGATGACAATCGGGATCTTGGTTGCCAGTCCACCGGGCTTCGCCGACCACGACTTCTTCCCGCCGTTGGCATCGACCTCAGAAATGATGGTGCCGCTGGCGAGGAACTCATCGGCGACATCGACGGTTGCCTGGAGGAGGCCGCCGGGGTTGCTGCGGAGGTCGAGGATGAGGCCCTTGTAGCCCTTGCTCTCGATCCCCTGCAGCTTGGCCCGGAGCTCGGTAACGGTCCGGTCGTGGAACTGCGAAATGGCGATGTAGGCGATGTCGGTGACTTCCTTGCCATCGCGGTCAACGAGTTTCTTGCCGCTCTCGCCCGGGATTATTTCAAGATTGGGCTCGGTGAAGACACTCTCGATGGGGATTTCGCCGCGGGTGATGGTGAGGGTCTCGACCTTGCCGTCGGTGTGCTTGACCTCGAGCGTGACGTCGGTGCCTTTCTGCCCGCGAATCCGCTCGACGGCCTGCTGGCTCGTCCATCCGTCGGTTGCTTCCCCATCCACCTTGAGCACGATGTCGCCCTGGCGGATGCCGGCCTTCTCGGCTGGCGAGTCACGGAAGGGCGTAACGATTGTCACCGCCCCGCTGGTGTCGGACACGCTGGCGCCGATGCCGTCATAACTCGAATCGAGGCTCAGCGCACCGGCCTTCAATTCGGCTGGGGAGAGGTACTCGGTGTGGCTGTCGTTGAGCGCCCCGATGATGCCGTCGATGGCCGCTTGCCGGAGCGTATCCTCGTTAAGGACCGATTTATCGACGTACTGCGTCTTCAGCAGGTTGACGATCTCATCGATGATCGCCGCCCCAACCGACTCGTTGTTTCGCGACCCGCCGAGCGATTGCTCGACGGCTGGCGACGATGACTTCGCATCGTCCTGGCGCAGGTCCTGGACAAGCCATCCCAGGCCGAAGGCGAGTGTGACGATGGCGAGCAGCAGGAAGACGACGACGGCGTTCCGTGCCGTCCGTTCGGCGAACGACGGTTGCGGCTGTTGCTGGGGAATCTCCATCGGGCTGAGCGTGTCCTTCCAGCTTCGCGAAGGGCGCGGAATGGTGCTTGCAGTGTACTCGTGTGACCTGAGCGGCTCCAATTGGCTGCATTACCGGCCATTAACCCCGGGACCCGGTCGCATGACGCCCTCCGGCGCAAGGCGCCCGACAATCGCCGAGTAACTTCGCACTATATCAGTTATGCAGCGAGGACAGCTAGAATCGGGGTTTCCGGCTAGGGGTTCACCCCGCGGCAACGTAGGGGTTTCCCTTATGTCCTGCGCTGTAACGGAACCACCACGGACGTGTCACCGATCGTGCGTTGTTCTGTCACCGGCCCCCTCTGAACAATCGTCCTACCTGATCGACAACCAAGGCAGACAGGTTGCGGACAGGGTGCTTGTTCGGGGGAGCAGCAAAAATGCAATGGCCGTCATCATCAATTGAAGAGTCCCAGGCCGCCGGCCAGGAGACACCGTCCCGCCTCACGCTGGAAGAGCAGCAGCAACTCGTCACACAGTACGCTCCGCTCGTCCGGCGGGTGGCCCGCTCGTTGCCGCTGGAGATCCCGGGGCTATTGGAGTTCGAGGACGCCGTGGGCTACGGCACCTGCGGGCTCGTCGAAGCCGTCCGCCGGTATGACCCGTCCAAGGGCACGAACTTCCACGCCTACGCGGTGCAGCGCATTCGCGGCGCAATGATCGATGCGTTCCGGCGCATGGATCGCCTGAGCCGCACGATGCGCCAGAAGGCCCGCGATGTGCAGCGCGCGCAGAGCGAACTGGAAATCCTCATGGGCCGCTCGCCGAGCGACCAGGAGGCTGCCGACCATCTCGGGATCACGCTCGAACAGTACCGCGATGCCAGTTCCCATTCGCGGTGGGTCACCGTTTCGCTCGACCGCATGCTCGAACGTGACGACGACGGCGATTCGTTCCCGGCGGCAGAGATGCCCACCGCGGACGAAGACATCGATTTCACCCGGTCGTTCGAAGAGCGCGAACTCTATGAGGACCTGGCCCGGTCGGTGCAGGCGCTGCCAGAGCGAGAGCGCCTCGTCGTTGCTTTGTATTATGTAGAGCACTTGACGATGAAGGACATCGCCGCGGTGCTTTCCGTGTCTGAGACGCGCGTGAGCCAGCTCCATGCGCAGGCGGTGAAACGCCTCCGCCGGGCTCTGCTCCGCGAAGCTGCCTGATTCGCAACCGTTCAGATCGAACCAGAGGGACGCCCGGTGAATGCCGGGCGTTCTCTGCGTTTCAGAGGCGTGCCGCCGCGGTGACGAGCTGGAATGTCAATTCTCTGGCGAACCGGGCGGGATACCCTATTACCACCGCCAACTGTGCCGATGATACCTATGAGCCAGTGGCCGATCCGCGCATCTGCGCATCCGCCGCGGCACGAATGCACTCCCGTGTGGGGCCGCCGTGGCCCGGCACTGGATTGGGGGAAGACGATATGGCGGACCGATACGACGAGGGGTACCGAAGCCAGGTGGCGTTCGTCACCCATACTCGGGAGTACCGTTCGGCGGAAGTGTTGCCCGCGCTCGCGCGGCATGGCTTCACGACGACCGAGCGCCCTCACGACAGGGAAACCGAGCGGCTCATCAGCCAGTTCGACCCGGACCTTGTCGTCCTCGCCGTTGACCCACGGCACGATGAGGACGTAGCTCTCGTTCGACAGGTGGCGCGGGCCAGCAAGGCGGCGCTGCTCGTCCTGGCGCCCGGCCCGCATACCCACGGCATGAGCCTCGCTCTCGAAGCCGGCGCTGATGTGTGTATGCGTGACACCGATGGCGTGGAACTCTTGAGCGCACAACTCAGCGCTCTTGCCCGGCGGAAGGCGCCCGCGGTCCAGGAGACGCGCGACGACGGTCCGAGCACGATCACCGTCCGTGACCTGGTGCTCGATTTCGACCGCTGCCAGGCGGTTCGTGAAGACGAGACGATTCCGTTGACCCCCACGGAATTCAAGATCCTCGCCTACCTCGCGAAGAACGCCGGCAAGGTCGTCAGCCCGGTTGAGATCCTTCGCGCGGTGCAGGACTACACCTATTCTGACCGCGAGGCGCAGGAAATCGTGAAGGTCTACATCCGTCGTATCCGGCGCAAGGTCGAAGTCGACCCGGCCGAGCCCAGCTACATCGTGAATGTGCGCGGCTTTGGCTACATGCTCGAGCGCCGCGGCAACCGGCGGGACAGCGCCGGCCGGGTTGCCGAAGCAGCCTGACAACCCACCTCAGACCACGATCTCAAAGGCCCGGCAACACTTGCCGGGCCTTTTGATGTCCCCCGATTGCGGTCGTCCCAACTCCCACGCCACCGCGGCGCGACCCCGAATGGTGAATCTGGGGACATCCGTAGCTTGCGGGCTTCGCAGGAGCCAGTTAGCTTGACCCCATCTTTCGAAACATCGCAGGGACAGCTTCATGCAGACCGCCGAAATGACCGCCAGGATTGCCGCAGGGAAGGGATTCATCGCCGCGCTTGACCAGTCAGGCGGGTCCACGCCGAAGGCCCTCAAGGGCTACGGCATCGAAGACGGCGCCTGGTCGAACGATGAGGAGATGTTCGGCCTCATCCACGCCATGCGTAGCCGGATCATCTCGGCCCCCGCATTTAACGGGGACAAGGTGTTCGGCGCGATTCTGTTCGAACGGACAATGGACAGCGAGATCGGCGGCAAGCCTGCCGCCCAGGCCCTGATCGACCGGGGCGTTATTCCGTTCCTCAAGATCGACAAAGGTCTTGAGGATGAAGCGAACGGCGTCCAGCTGATGAAGCCGATGCCCGGACTCGACAAGCTCCTGGAGCGGGCGAAGCGAGCCGGAATCTACGGGACCAAGGAACGGTCAGTCATCAACCACGCTAACCCCGCCGGTATCGCGGCCATCGTCGCGCAGCAGATCGAAGTTGGCCGCCAGGTGCTGGCCGCCGGCCTCGTCCCGATCCTCGAACCCGAGGTCAATATCAAAAGCGAAGACCGCGCGCTGAGCGACGACATCCTCCTCCGGGAACTCGTTTCCGGGCTGAGCGCCATGCCTGGGAACGACCGGGTGATGCTAAAGCTCAGCCTCCCCGTGAAGCCGGGCCTGTTCGATCCGCTTGTCGATCATCCGCGCGTGCTCCGGGTTGTCGCCCTCTCAGGTGGGTACAACCGGCCGGATGCGTGCGTCGAACTCGCGAAGAACCGCGGGGTCGTGGCGAGCTTCAGCCGGGCGCTCCTGGAAGATTTGCGGTATCAGATGAGCGACGAGGAGTTCAACCGCTCGCTCGCCTCCGCCATCGACGAGATCTACCGGGCGTCGACCACCAAAGTCACGGCCGTGAGCTGAGAGGCCCAGATCGGCGCCCTGGGCCCGGGCTGACGCGTCCGCCTCTCCCTGGTAGTCCGCTCAACCGGGCGATTAGTGCAGCATGCACGAATCTTTACCTTTACTGTGGCTCGGCAGAGATACGGTGGAACCACCAAATCTCGTGGAGCGCTCTGCCATGCGCGTACTAGTAGTCGAAGACGAAGATGCAATCGCCAGCGCGATCGAACGTGGCCTGACGAAGCAGGGCTACGCTGTGGACGTCGCGCATGACGGCGCCGAGGCGCTCGACAAGGCGATCGTCAACAACTATGACGTCGTCTGCCTCGACCTGAACCTTCCACGGGTCGACGGCCTCGAGGTTTGCCGTCGCCTGCGCGAAGACCGATTCAGCGGTGGCATCATTATGTTGACTGCTCGGAGCTCGATTAAGGAGCGCATCGAGGGACTCGATTACGGAGCGGATGACTACCTCGTCAAGCCGTTCGCCTTCAGTGAGCTCGCCGCCCGCATCCGGGCGGTGACGCGCCGAGAAGGTGGCCTCCGCGAGCCGGTGATTGACACGCGCGGACTGGAACTCGACCCGAACACCAACCGCGCCCGCCGCGACGGACGGGACATCCACCTGACACCGAAGGAATTCGCGCTGGTCTACTACCTGGCCCGGAACGAAGGGCGGGCGGTGCCGCAGGAGGAACTCCTCGAGCACATCTGGGATGAGCACGCCAACCCGTTCACGCAGACCGTGAAGGTGCACATGAACAACCTCAGGCGGAAGCTCAACGAGGGCTTCGAAGAGCAGCTTATCGAAACCATACGTGGGAAGGGTTACGTTCTCTAGGCGTGAAACTGCCTGCTTTCACCCGGAGCTTCCGGTTCCGGCTGACCGTCTGGTACAGCAGCCTGCTGCTGATCTTCGGCGTGGCCTTCGTGCTGGCGCTCAACATCGCCGTACGCCTCGATGAACCGAAGCTGGTCACCATCTCCGGTGTTGCCTTCACCGAGCAACTCGAGCCTGTTGAGCCGCGGCCCGGGTCCGCGCTGGTCGGCAGCCGCCGCGTCATCACTCCCCAGTTGCTCGTCCAGGACGCGGAAGACCAGCTGTACTCTGAGAACCTCGACCGGCTGCGCTTCTGGTCGTTGATCAGCGTCGTCGGCCTGGCACTTGCGTCTGGCGTCGGTGGTTATGTCCTGTCGGGCGTAATGCTGCAGCCCATCCGCAGTATCACCGAGACCGCCTCGGAGATCTCGGCGAACAACCTTTCGAAACGTATCAACTACGAAGGCCCCCACGACGAACTCTGGGCGCTCTCCCAGACGTTCGACTCGATGGTTGACCGCCTCGAGCATTCGTTCGAGCGCCAGCGGCAGTTCGTGCAGGACGCTTCACACGAACTCCGCACACCGTTAGCAGCCATCCGCACGAACATCGACGTCACCGAGATGGACCCTGATGCAACGGTCGAGGAGTACCAGGAGCTCGTTTCAACCATCAAGGGGCAAACAGAGCGGCTGACGAGGCTCAGCGAAGACCTTCTCCTCCTCACACGAGACGATAACGAGTCCCTGGAGGTCGACACGATCGACCTTGGCGCCCTCGCGGGCGAAGTCATTCGCCAGCTCTCACCCGTGGCCACGGCCAGGGACGTCGATTTGCGGACGGCTGCGCCAGCCGGCGTGAAGGCCGAAGCGAACCCGGACCTCGTCTACCGCTGCGTGCTCAACCTCGTCGACAACGCCATCAAATACTCCGGCCAGGGCGCCACCGTTACGGTGACCGCTGAGCAGGCGGCTGACCGTGCCGTGGTTCACGTGGCGGATACCGGCTCGGGTATCGCCCCGGAGGACCTGCCGCGCATTTTCGACCGCTTCTACCGGGTCGATAAGGGCCGCAGCAGACGGGAAGGCGGCACGGGGCTGGGCCTTGCTATCGTGAAGGAGCTTGTCGAGTCGCAGCGAGGGACAGTCACTGCGAAATCAGAACCCGGCAGAGGGAGCGTCTTCACCATCGCGCTGCCAATGCCGGCCGTTCCTTGATCGTCCGCATTGTGACCCGTACGTTGCGATGGCCGCCTCGAATCGAGGTAAGCCAACGCACCGCACCTGGCAGGCTGCCATGGCCTACTGTCAGTGGAGGGGGCCCGGTTGACCGAGATCCTTGATCGAGTTGATGACGCTCGCGACCTGCGCGGGCTTACTTACGACCAACTGACCACGCTGGCGGCCGAAATCCGCCACTTCCTCGTTGTTACCGTTGATTGCATCGGCGGTGGCGGGCACCTCGCGTCCAACCTCGGCGTGGTGGAACTCTCGATCGCGCTCCACCGGCTCTTCGACACCCCGAAAGACAAGGTCATCTGGGATGTCAGTCACCAGGTGTATGTCCACAAGATCCTCACCGGCCGCAAGGATCGCATGACGACGATCCGGCAGTTCGGCGGCCTCTCCGGCTTCGCCGACCGCAAGGAGAGCCCGCACGACGCCTTCGGGGCGGGACACGCTGGCACGTCAATCTCCGCCGCGGTGGGCATGGCAGTGGGGCGTGACCTGCTGAATGAGGACTTCTACTCCATCGCGGTCATCGGTGACGGCGCCATGACCGCCGGCATGGCCCTCGAGGCCATGAATCACGCCGGCCATCTCAACCTCAAGAAGCTCATCGTTGTCCTCAACGACAACGCCATGTCGATCTCTCCGAACGTCGGCGCACTGAGCCGGAACGTAAACAAACTCCGCGTCGACCCGCTCTACCGGAATGCGAAGCGCGACCTTGGCGAGTTCGTCGAACACTTCCCGCTCGGCCGGCAGGTCTGGCAGGGCGCGAAGCGTGTGAAGACGAGCATGCGCGACCTGCTCGTCCCTGCGCGGTTCTGGGAGCAGTTCGGCTTCGAGTACTACGGCCCGATCGATGGACACGACATCCAGGAACTCGAGGCGACGCTGGCCGCGATCAAGCGCGTGCCCGGCAAGCCGGTTCTCCTCCACATCCTGACTGAGAAGGGGCATGGCGTGCCCGAAGCCGCGGCCGATCCCATCAAGAGCCACAGCGGCACCTACTGGCTGAAGAAACCCGCCGCGGGTGATGCGCCAGCGCCCCGGCCCACCTACAGCCAGGTCTTCGCACAGGCCACCCAGGAACTGATCGAGTCAGACCCGAAGGTCGTCGCCATTACGGCAGCGATGCTCGAGGGCACGGGTCTCGCGCCCGTGCATGCGAAGCACCCGGGCCGCGTCTTCGACGTTGGCATCGCCGAACAGCACGCGGTCACATTCGCTGCAGGGCTGGCCACCGAGGGCATCAAGCCGATCTGCGCCATCTATTCGACATTCCTCCAGCGCGGGTTCGACTCGGTGGTTCACGATGTCGTGGTGCAGGACCTGCCGGTCGTCTTCGCGATGGACCGCGCTGGCTTCGTGGGAGACGACGGGAAGACCCACCAGGGCTTTATCGACGTCAGCTACCTTCGCTGTCTGCCGAATATGGTCGTCGCTGCGCCGAAGGACGAGACCGAACTGCGCGACCTCCTCTACACCGGCGTGAACTACGACGGCCCGTTCGCCGTCCGCTTCCCGCGCGGCACGGGCCCCGGGGCGCCGGTCGACCTCCCCATGAAGCGCATTGAGGTTGGCCGTGCCGAAGTCCTTCGCGAAGGCCAGGACGTCGCCCTCGTTGGCTTCGGAGTCAGTGTCCAGGAGTGCCTGCGCGCCGCGAACACGCTCGAGGAAGCTGGTATCGACGCCGCGGTCATCAACGCCCGCTTTGCCAAGCCATTGGACGAAGAGACGCTGCTGCACTGGGCTCGGGAGACGCGCGGAATCGTGACCGTCGAGGAAAACGTGCGGGCGGGCGGCTTCGGTGACGCCGTCCTCGAACTGCTGGCCGATCACGGTCTGGCCGGGAAGAGCCTCCTGAATCTTTCGATGCCGGATGAGATCGTCGACCATGGGCCCCAGGCGACATTCCGCCAGATCCATCACCTTGACGGGCCAGGGATTGCCGCGATGGCCGCCGCCGCACTCGCGGACGCGG
This sequence comes from Dehalococcoidia bacterium, assembly GCA_039809945.1. Lineage (GTDB taxonomy): Bacteria > Chloroflexota > Dehalococcoidia > Tepidiformales > Tepidiformaceae > Amarobacter. Next base: position 10,206 of record JBDHWA010000013.1, read on the forward strand.
ATGCTGCCTCCCGGGCGAACAGCCTGGCGGCACTCTCGCCGATAGCGGCGAGTTAGCCTTGGCCGAACTGCCTATCGCCCTCGCCAGGCACCTGGGTCGCATCGAGGATGCGCTACGAGACCACCTTGGCCAGGGTTCATCGCGACTCGAAGCCGTTGGGCGTTATGTAATGGGCTGGGAAGATGAGCAGGGTCGGCCCCGCACAACCGGGGGTAAGCGATTGCGGCCCGCGTTGTGCCTCTTCGCAGCCGAGTTGTTCGGCGCGGCGCCAGACGATGCCCTGCCGGGCGCAGTAGCTGTTGAACTGATCCACAACTTCTCGCTGGTACACGACGAGGTGCAGGACCGCGATGCTGAGCGGCACCACCGTCCGACCGTCTGGGCGATCCACGGCGAAGGGCAGGCGATCAACGCCGGAGACCATCTCATCACGCGTGCGATAGCCGCACTCGTCGAAAACCCTCCACATGCAGACCGCGCAATGACGGCACTCAGAGTGCTGAACGATGCGATGGCGCGAATGATTGCGGGGCAATGGGCCGATATCTCGTTCGAAACAAGAGATGATGTCTCTCCCGCCGAGTACATCGAGATGATCCGCGGGAAAACCGGCGCCCTTCTCGGAGCGCCGCTGGCCATGGGGGCGTTGCTCGCGGGCGCCACAAGAGTGGAGGCAGAACGGCTGCAACTCTGGGGCGAAACGGTGGGCCTCGCCTTCCAGGTGCGTGATGACTACCTCGGAATCTGGGGTAACCCTGACCTCACCGGAAAATCCAACATCAGTGACCTCCTGCGAAAGAAGAAGACCCTGCCAGTCGTCTATGGGTTCGAACACGATTTGACCGGCGCGGTCCGGAGCGCGTACGCGCGGGAAGCGGTCACGCCCGATGACGTCCCGGCTATCGTCGCCGCCCTTGAGGCCGCCGGAGCGCCGGAATTCGTGGAGGCCGAAGCGGCGAACCTCGTCGGCCAGGCTGCGCGCCTGCTCGATGACTTCGAACTGCCGAAAGCCGCGAGAGACGCACTTCGCGAGATCGGGGTGTACCTCGTCGAGCGTGACAACTGACATTGCCCTTTCGGCGGCGCTCCCATAGCGTCACGCGAGATGTTCGAGAACGTTCGCCAGGACATCGAAATCGGAGTGCGCTGGCACAGCGTGCCGCGCGTCCGCTCACTCCTCGGAGAGCGGGCCGAGATTGCGGCCGCTCTGGTTCTTTCGTCTGACCTGCAGGTCGTCCTGATCTACCGGTTGCAGGCGTGGCTCAAGTCACGAGGCGTCCCGCTTGTTCCGAACCTCCTGCGGCGGCTGACGATGCTCCTCGCAGGGGTGTCCATCGGCGACCGCGTTCGTATCGGGCCCGGGCTTCTCCTCAATCACGGGCACGTCGTGATCGATGGCGACACGGCCATCGGGCCGCTCTGTTCCATTGCGCCCTTCGTCACCGTCGGGCTCAACACAGGAGGGCCGGATCCATCCCTCGCTGGGCCGCAGCTGGGTACGTTCGTGTTCATCGGAACCGGGGCGAAGTTGCTCGGCCCGCTTCACATTGGCGACAACGCCCGGATTGGCGCGAATGCCGTCGTGCTCCAGGACGTGCCGGCGAATGCAACAGCCGTCGGGGTCCCTGCGCGAATCCTCCCGCACAGCGCACCGCTCGGGCCGGTGGCGGCCGACGACGACTAATTGATTGGGAGCAGCGTCTCGCCCATCAAGTACTTATCGATGCCGCGAGCGGCGGCACGGCCTTCATTGATGGCCCAGACGATCAGCGACTGACCGCGCGTCATGTCGCCGGCAGTGAACACGCCCGCGACGGACGTCATCTTGTTTTCATCGGCCCGGACATTGCCGCGATCGGTGAGTTCGACACCGAGTTGCTCGAGCATCCCCGGCTTCTCCGGGCCAAGGAAGCCCATCGCCAGCAGGAGGAGTTGCACGTCCTCGGTGAACTCGCTGCCGGGTACTTCCCGCATCACCTGCCGGCCGTCCTCGTTGACGAACTCGACATGGACGGCGTGGAGCTTTTCGAGCTTGCCGTTCTCACCCGAGAGCGATTTCGTCATCACCGTGTACTCGCGAGTGCCGCCTTCCTCATGCGCCGAGGACACCCGGTAAATCGTCGGATAGGTGGGCCACGGGTTCTCGGGCGGCCGAGTCAGCGAGGGCTTTGGCAGGATTTCGAACTGCAGCACTTCCTTCGCACCCTGGCGAAGCGCGGTCCCGAGGCAGTCGGCGCCAGTGTCGCCGCCGCCCAGGATTATGACGCGCTTGTCCCTCGCGCTGATGAAGTCTTCATCGGAGATGGCGTCACCGGCGTTACGCTTGTTCTGCAGCGGCAGGTAGTCCATGGCGAAGTGAACACCGTCGAGTTCCCGGCCGGGCACTTCGAGGTCCCGGGGGTGCGCTGCGCCGCCGGCAAGGAGTACCGCATCGAACTTCGCGAGGAGCTCGCGCGCGTCGATATCGACCCCGATGTGGACGCCCGTCTTGAAGACAACGCCTTCGCCCTCCATCTGCGCGAGACGGCGGTCGATGATGTGTTTCTCCATCTTGAAGTCGGGGATGCCGTAGCGCAGCAGCCCGCCGATCCGGCTCTCGCGCTCGAAAACGGTCACGTCGTGACCCGCACGGGCGAGTTGTTGAGCCGCCGCCAGACCTGCAGGACCCGAGCCGATGATAGCCACTTTCTTCCCGGTGCGAACCTCGGCCGGCTCAGGCTTGATCCAGCCACGCGCGAAGGCATGCTCGACAATCGTCAGTTCGATCTGCTTGATGGTGACGGGGTCATTGTTGATTCCGAGCACACACGCCGCTTCGCATGGGGCCGGGCAGAGCCTGCCCGTGAACTCCGGGAAGTTATTCGTGGCGTGGAGCCGGTCCATGGCGTCGCGCCATTTGTCCCGGTACACGAGGTCGTTCCAGTCAGGAATGATGTTGCCGACCGGGCAGCCCTGGTGGCAGAAGGGGATTCCACAGTCCATGCAGCGGGCGGCCTGCTTCTGCAGGCGCTCGTCTGGGAACTCTTCGTAGACCTCAAGCCAGTCCGTGACCCGCTCCGAAACCGGCCGGCGGGAGGGGTTCTCCCGCTTGAACTCCATGAAGCCCGTGATCTTAGCCACCGGCGACCGCCGTTTCCTGGCGGGCTGCCTGCTCCTGCGCGCGGCGCTCGAGGAGAACGCGCCGGTACTCGCGAGGCATGACTTTGACGAACTTCCTGGTCATGTCCTGCCACCCTTCGAGGATGCGCGCCGCGACGCTGCTCCCTGTGTATTCGAGGTGCCGTTCGATGAGGCCGCGCACCAGTGCGACATCCTCGTCTTCGACAAGCGGCTCGAGTCCGATCATTTCCATGTTGCAGCGCGAGGAGAACGTGGCGTCTTCATCGAAGACGTACGCAATCCCGCCGCTCATGCCAGCGCCGAAGTTCCTGCCGGTTGGGCCGAGGATGACTGCTCGCCCCCCGGTCATGTATTCGCAACCGTGGTCCCCGGTGCCTTCGACGACGCCCATCGCACCGCTGTTGCGAACCATGAAGCGCTCACCCGCAACGCCGCGGAAGAAGGCCGCACCGCTCGTAGCGCCGTACAGCGCGACGTTGCCGATGAGGATGTTCTCCTCGGGCAGGAATGGGACGTTCGGCGGGGGTGTGACGACGATCTTACCGCCCGACAGCCCCTTACCGATGTAGTCGTTGGCATCGCCTTCAAGCTTGAGCGTGATGCCAGCCGGGACGAAGGCACCAAAGCTCTGTCCGGCAGACCCGCGGAACGTGATCGAGATGGTGTCGTCCGGGAGACCCGCCCCGCCGTGGCGACGGGTCAATTCGCTCCCGAGCATCGTCCCGACGGTGCGGTTGATGTTCTGGATCGGGAGGTCGAGTGAGACTCGCTCCCTGTGCTCGAGTGCCGGCTTGCAGGCCGCAATCAGGTCGTTGTCCATCGCCCGGGCAAGCCCATGGTCCTGGTTGGAGATTCGGCGGGTCGCCACCGAAGCATCGACTTCGGGCCGATAGAGAATTGCCGAGAGGTCGAGACCCTGGGCCTTCCAGTGGTTGACTGCGCGACGAGTGTCGAGCAGGTCGCTCCGCCCGATGAGTTCATCCATCGTTCGGAAGCCGAGTTGAGCCATATAGCCGCGCACTTCCTCGGCAATGAACGTGAAGAAGTTCACCACGTGGTCTGCCTGGCCTGAGAACTTCGCGCGGAGCTCAGGGTTCTGGGTGGCGATACCGACCGGGCAGGTGTCCAGGTGGCAAACGCGCATCATCACGCAGCCCATCACCACCAACGGCGCCGTCGCGAAGCCGAACTCTTCGGCGCCGAGAAGGGCGGCAATGATGACGTCGCGGCCAGTCTTCATCTGGCCGTCCGCCTGGACGACGATGCGGTCCCGGAGCTTGTTCAGGACAAG
>JBDHWA010000014.1:0-14607 GCA_039809945.1 Dehalococcoidia bacterium
GAAATGCTCTGCGCGGAGGCTGAGGGCATCTTCATCTCGGTCGACTTCGAAGCGATGTTCCGGATGCAGAACGGCGGGTAGGGGGCTGGCCGGTCCCCTCCAACGCAGGAGACGTTCAAACAGGCCACCCGCGCCTTCCACGGGTGACCTGTCTGAGGGGTCGGAGCTGCCAGGGGTGCAACTCCACCAGGGAGGGAACTGGCTCAGGATCTAGCCGTAGCGCCACTCAGGGGTGGCGGCATGGCAGCGCAGGCAGTAGCGGTCACGCACGTCGTAACTTTCGCTGCAGTCAGGACAACGGCGGGGGACATCCGCCCGGCTGATAGGGGCGGGAATCGGCGCTGGCACCAGGAGCCGGCGCCACCAGGTGTTGTTGTTCGCGTTTCGAAGCATGGATTGCCTCCCTCGGGCGCTGTGCGAAGACGCGGCTGCAGCGGGGCGAACGCCCTGCGCGGCTCTGCATCATCGCTGTGCTTGAGAGGCTGATCTGCGGCAGGCTGAGCGGCTGCCACGCCTCTCCCAATACGCCTACGGGGTTAGCTGACGGGTTCGGCGATGGGAGTCGCCTACCAGGCTTTCGCCCGGATACACCCCGGAAAGTGGTTCCCCCGTTCGGTGTTGCCACCGACTCGGCACCTGAGTTTTACCATACCCGGCGGGACCATGTGTTAACGAGACGTAAAAATGGTTGCCGTTTCTCCCGCGCCCTCAGGCGAAGAGCGCACCAACCGACTGCCCCGTGTGAATCCGCCCGATCGCGTCACCGAACTGCGGGGCGACCGGGATAACCGTCATATTCGGCAGCGTTTTCTCCGGGCCAAGCGGGACCGAATCGGTCACGACGATTTCGCGGAGGTTCAGGCTCCGCAGCCGTTCGACCGCGGGGCCGCTGAGCACCGGGTGGTAACAGCTCACGATGATCTCGGCCGCGCCGTGTTGCCGCAGCGCGTTGACCGCCGACACGATCGTGCCGGCAGTGCTGATCTCGTCGTCGAGGATGAGACAGCCGCGGCCTTCGACTTCACCGATGACATGCATCGCCTCGGCTACTTCGTTGTTGCCCACGCGCCGCTTGTCGATGATGGCGAGCGGCAGGTTGAGCCGGACCGCAAGGTCGCGGGCGCGCTTCTCGCCGCCGACATCCGTCGCGACCACAGTGAAGTTCGAAAGGTCCTGCGTGCGGAAGTAGGCCGAGACCGGGAAGAGCGCGTTCATCTCATCGAGAGGGATGTTGAAGAAGCCCTGGATCTGCCCGGCGTGGAGGTTCATCGTGAGGATGCGGTCGGCGCCTGCGGTTTCGAGCATGTTCGCGACGAGGCGCGCAGTGATGGGCACGCGCGGCTGGTCCTTCTTGTCGCTCCGCCCGTAGGCGTAGTAGGGAATGACCGCTGTGATCCGCCCGGCCGAAGCGCGCCGCGCCGCATCGATCATGATGAGCAGTTCCATGATCGAGGTGTTGACGGGCGTGACGAACGGCTGCACGAGGTAGACGTCGTGCTGGCGAATATTCTCCTGGAACTGGACGAAGATGTTCTCATTTGAGAACTCGAACACGTCACACTTTCCGAGGGGGCGTTCGAGCCGGGCGCAGATGGCCTCGGCCAGCCGTGGGTGGGCACGGCCGGTGAAAATCGCGAGGTCGGTGTACACAGCGGCAGCTCCGGTCATCGTCTTCTCACCGCGAATCTAACCCTCGCGGTGGTTAGCCGCGACAACCCCGGGCCGGGCCGCCTACCCCGCTGCGCCGCGGCTGCGCAGCCCGGCGATTTCGGCGGCGCTGAAGCCGAGTTCGCCGAGCACCTCATCCGTGTGTTCGCCGACGCCCGGGGCCCAGCGCGCGCCTTCGCGCGGCATACCGTCGATGTTCAGCGGGTGGTTGATGACGACCGAAGCGGGCACGCGCGGGTCAGTTGGCGGCGCGACGATGTTGTTCGCTGCCAGCTGCACGTCATCGGCAAGATCCCCCATCTGGGCGACGAGGCTCACCGGTACGTTGTTCTCGCGGAAGGTGGCCATCCACTCCCTGGCCGTGCGCGAACCAAGCGTCGCGCGCAGTTCATCGATGAAGGCGCCCATGTTCGCCATCCGGTCGGCCGGTTCGGCGAAGCGCGGGTCCGTCAGCAGGTCGACGCGCCCGGCGGCGAGCAACAGGCCGTCGACTTCGGCGTGGGTGCGCACCATGTAGAGCTGGAGCAGCCGCCCGTCCGACGTTTCGTAGAGGACGCGGTTGGGCGAGCGCGGCCCGCCGTCGCGGGCAGGGAACTCTGCGTGGAGCACCGCAGCCTGGGCGAGGCAGGCGTTCGACCAGACACCGTTGGCGAGCAGGCTCGTGTGCACCTTGCTCCCCTTGCCAGTCCGTTCGCGCCGCATGAGGGCCATGAGGATGGATGCGTAGAGCGAGACCGCGGTGGGGTGGTCGCCCATGCCTGGGACCGAGCCGCCGGGCATCGCGCCGGGAGCGCGGACCATGTCCATCAGCCCGGTTCGCGCCCACCAGGCCACACCATCGAAGCCCTCGAGTTCGGCGTCCGGCCCGGATTCGCCATACGCCGTGAGCGAGGCGTAGATCATGCGCGGGTTCTCGGGCTCGAGGTCCTCATAGTTCAGGCGCAGCTTGCGGCGTGTGGGGAACGGCTGGTTCGTGATGAAAACGTCGCACTCGCGCACGAGGCGCATCAGCGCTTCGCGGCCGTCGTCGCTGGCCAGGTTCAGGCCGATGCTGCGCTTGTTCCGGGCATCGGCGACCCAGGTGTAGTTCACGGGCGACTGGGGGCTGAGCGGCCCGGACGGCAACGCGCGGTACGGGTCGCCGGCGCCGGGAATCTCGACTTTGACCACGTCGGCGCCGAAGTCGGCGAGGATGGTCGCAGCCACGGGCCCGGCGATCCAGGTGCCGCAATCGACAACCTTGAGGCCGGAAAAGAGGAGCGGTTCGGAAGAGGCGTCAGTCATGGTAGGGCAATCCTACGCGGTTTCGACCAACGGGTATCACGAGGATGGCGGGGGTTGGGCGTACGGCCGCGCGCCTGCCTGACTCAACTCACCGGGTAAGGAGGCGCTGCCGCCCAACTATCCGGATCTTGAGGAGAAGAGCCTCCATAAATACTTTTCACTGAATGCTACTAACTGTCCCTACGTTACTATTCAGTATTATCTAATAACTAGACAGTCCTTCATCGGCACACTCACAGATATTGTGGAACCACTCTGGTCACTTTTATAGTCGCGTCTGGTCTGGTCTATAGCACACCAGACGGAGGGAACCGAATGCCATCAGGGTACTGGGAGCGGGCACGAACACTCCGAACGTCGCGCAGGCGCTTCATGGGCGCCGGCGCGGCCGCAACCGCCGGGGTCGCCGGGATGGCCCTCGTCGGCTGCGGCGACGACGATGACGACGACGACGCTGGCGGGTCCAGCGGCGGCGCCAGCCCCACCACCGCAGCATCACAGGCCCCGGCCGGTTCGCCGACCGCAGCTGCCGTCGTCCGTGGCGGCACAGTCCGCCTCCCGCTTTCGGGAGCATCGTCAGCTAACCCGCCGACGATCTTCCCCTTCGAGAACCTGACCTACCTGGCGCAAACGCCGGCCGGCTATCACTACAGCCGCCTCCTTCGCGGCAAGAACGGCGCCGACGTCGACAACGGTGACAACACAGCGATGGAAGGCGACGTTGTTTCCAAGTGGGAACAGCCGGACAACCAGAGCTACGTGTTCACCCTGAAGCCGAACGCGAAGTGGCAGAACAAGGCCCCGATGAACGGCCGCGCCATCACGGCGACGGACTTCGTGAAGACGTACGAGGCGTTCCTGGGCATCTCCCAGAACGCTGCCGGCTGGAAGGCCGTGGTCGACAAGATCACCGCGCCCGACGAGAAGACGATCAAGATCTCGTTGAAGGCGCCGTACGCACCCTTCCTGGTGACCCACGCATCCTCGGCCGAGGCGGTCTGGTTCATCCCGGCGGAGACGATCGCGAACGACCAGGCGAAGAAGGATCCGGTGGGTTCCGGCCCATTCATCTTCCAGAAGTTCGAGTCGGGCGTGGCCATCTCCTGGAAGAAGAACCCGGACTATTACGATGCGCCTCTGCCGAACTTCGACGCCGCCGAAGCCGGCCTGATCAACGACCCGCAACGACTTGTGGCCGCCCTCCAGGCTGGAGACTACGACCTGAGCGGCCTCAACGGACCCATCTATAAAGAGAACCGCTCGAAGCTCGACAACAAGGGCACCGACGTGTTCACCCAGGGCCTGGCCGAGGGTGCGTTCTATTTCAACTTCGACAACAAGCCGTGGAACGACTTGCGCGTGCGCCAGGCGCTCTCCATGGCCCTCGACCGCGACGGCTACCTGAAAGTCCAGGACGGCACTGGCAAGGGGAACTATTTCTCCTTCATCCCGCCGGGACTGGCGCCCTTCTACCTGTCACCGCGTGACCAGAAGGCCAAGTACGGCGCTCAGGCGAAGTACTGGACCCGCGACGTGAAGGGCGCCCGCGAGTTACTCAAGGCGGCGACGGGCTCTGACACGCTCAAGTTCAAGCTCTTCTGCAATGTCGACCGGTACGGCTCAGAAGCCCAACAGGCCTGGGAGCTGTTCGCAGCAACGCTGAAGGACGCTGGTTTCGAAGCCGAACTCGTGTACCAGGAGTACGGCTCCTACATCCAGTCCACGTACCTGGGAAAGATGCCGGAGGGAGGGTGCGCCTGCGGCCCGCTCATCGGCTCGCCCCGTGACCCGGACAACATGTTCAACAACTACTGGTCGGAGTCGGCCCGCCATAACTGGGGCGGCACGCCGATCGAACAGCAGAAGGACATCGACGCCATGATCGTGAAGCAGCGCACGCTGCTCGATCCGAAGGAGCGTCTCCAGTTCATCCAGGACATGCAGGTCAAGATGAGCGAGTCATTCCTGGTCGTTCCCTACCACTCCAGCGCCGGCTGGGTGTACGCCAACCCGTGGGTCAAGAACTGGTACCACAAGGTCGGGTACGCCTACATGCCGGACTCGCTGATGAAAGCCAACTTCACGGAGGAACGCGCCAAGAAGGGGTAATGACCCTGCCGACCCTCTTGAGTGAGAGGCGGGCGCCGCGCCCCCTGCCGGCCCCGCCTCTCCTCACCATTGGAGTGTGTGGATGGCCCAGTACATTGTTCGCCGCATCCTGCTGATGATCCCGACACTTGTTGGTGTCTCGCTGCTGGTCACGGGCTTGCTCCGGCTGCTCCCTGCCGATGCCGTGGACGTCCTCGTCTCAGGCGGCGAAGTGCAGGGTGGCGGTGAAGCCTTCAAGGAACTGGTCGAAAAGAAGCTCATCGAGGACGGCAAGAACCCCGCCACCGCAACAATCACCGACAAAGCGCGGGCCGAGAACGCGCTCATCGCTGCCCAATTGAAGAAAGATGGCCAGGACCCGGAGACCACCGACCAGTCTCTGCGCACCGCTGCCAAATCCACCCTCGCCCTCAACGCCTACAAGGACAACATTCGCAACCGGCTGGGCCTGAACAAGAACTACATCGAACAGTGGTCGTCGTGGGCGTGGAATGCGCTCCAGGGCGACCTCGGCACCTCGATCATCGGCTCCCGCCCGGTGAGCGACGAGTTGAAGCGCCGCATCCCGGTAAGCATCGAACTGGGCGTGCTGGGGATGGTCGTGTCGCTCCTCATCGCGCTGCCGCTCGGCGTGGCCTCGGCGGTGAAACAGGATGGGCCTGTTGACTATGGCATGCGCAGCATGGCCATCGCCGCACTGGCCATCCCATCGTTCTTCCTGGCGACCATCGTCATCGCGCTCGCCTCGCGCTTCTGGAACTACTCGTTCCCGGTGAAGTACCGGGAGTTGTGGGATGACCCGAAGACGAACCTGGAGCTGGTCATCGTGCCGGGCGTGATCCTTGGTATCGGGCTCTCGGGGACGCTCCTGCGGCTCACGCGCGCCCAGATGCTGGAAGTGCTCCGCCAGGACTACATCCGCACGGCGCGTGCGAAGGGCCTCGCCAGCCGGTCCGTCATCATCCGCCACGCCGTGAAAAACGCCTTCGTCCCGATCGTGACGATCATCGGCCTGCAGGTGCCGGTGCTCGTCGGCGGTTCGCTCGTCTTAGAGACCATCTTTGGCATCCCCGGCGTGGCGCGGTACCTGTTCGAATCGATCTCGAACCGGGATTTCCCGGCGGTCATCGGCGTGAACATGCTCGTGGCGTTCGTCATCGTGTTCACGAACCTCGTCGTCGACGTCCTGTACGCGGTTCTCGATCCGCGCGTGCGGCTGAGTTAGGGGGTTCGGGCTATGGCTACATCGACGATTTCCGCGCCCGCGCTACCCGAGTTCTACCTTCGCCCGGAGCGGCCTTTCGTGAGCCGGGCCATGCGAGCTGTCGGTTCGTTCATCGTGCACAAGCCACTCGGCGCTTTCGGGGCCTTCATCCTCGTCCTCGTGATTGTCGTTGGGGTGTTCTCGCCGATGATCGCCGGCGACCCGAACACGGTGCATCTCTCCGACACGCTCGTCCGCCCGAACAGCACCTACTGGTTCGGGACCGACTACAACGGCCGCGATGTCTTCGACCGGATCGTCTTTGGCTGCCAGGTCACGGCGATGGTCGGACTCGGGACCGTGATCCTCGTCACGGTGCTTTCGCTCCTCGTGGGCGTAACCAGTGGCTACTTCTCCGGCAAGTTCGACTTCACGGTCCAGCGGCTCGTCGACATCTGGCTCAGCTTCCCGGCCATCTTCCTCATCCTGACCCTGGTCGCCGTGCTCAAGACGTCGAGCAGTAACGGCTTCTTCGGGCTGGGCCGAGGACCCGAAATCGGCCCGAACCCGGTCGATGGCGACTGGTTCTGGTACACCTTCCCGCGCACCACCATCGTCATCCTCGCGCTTGGCGTAGTGCTCGCCGGCGGAGCCTCACGGGTTGTCCGAAGCGCCACCCTGCAGACGCGCGCGGCGCCTTACATCGAAGCGGCGCAGGTTCTCGGCGCGACGAATACGCGAATCATCTTCCGCCACATCATCCCGAACATCATGCCGATCCTGATCGTGCTGGCGACGCTTCAGCTGGGCACCGCCATCCTGGCCGAGGCGACGATCAGCTTCCTCGGCATCGGCGTGACGAACTTCCCGACGTGGGGGCAGATGCTCTCTGGCAAGACGCGTGAACTGGCAGCTGACCACATGCACATCGCGCTCTTCCCGGGCCTCGCCATCTTCCTGGCCGTCTTCGGGTTCAACATGCTCGGCGACGCGCTCCGCGATGTCCTCGACCCGAGGTTGCGCGGCTCGCGCTAGCGGGGAAGCGGGAGCGGGCTTACTCCGCGACTTCGAACAGGAACTCGACTTCGACCGGGACGCCGAAGGGGAGTTCGGCCTGGCCCACGGCGATGCGCGCGTGGCGGCCTGCTTCGCCGAAGACGTCCAGGAGGAGTTGCGATGCGCCGTTAATGACCTTCGGGTGGTCGGTGAAGCCGTCGGCGCTGGCTACAAACCCGCCGACGCGAAGAACCTTCGTCACTCTGTCGAGGGAGCCGACTTCGGCGCGGACGATGGCGAGCGCCTGGAGCGCGCACTGGCGGGCCAGCCCGGCTGCATCGTCGATGGTGACGCCCTGGCCAAGCTTGCCTTTGCGCATGGGTGCGCCGTCTTTCACTGGCACCTGGCCGGAGACGAAGACCTGGTTTCCGCTGCGCACGCAGGGTGCATAGAGACCGGCCGCGGCAGGGGCCGCCGGGAGCTCGATGCCGAGTGCCTTCAGTTTCGCTTCGGCGCTCACTGGTACTCTCCCAGCAGGCTGCTCACCACGTTCTCGAACTCTTCGTCGCTGTAGCACTCGATGACAATCTTCGCGCCCTTCTTCTGGGGCTCGACCTTCACTCGCGTGCTGAGGGCGCGCCGCAGCCGGGACTCGATGTCACCGTAGGCCGAATCGCGGCGGGCCGTCTGGGCGCCGGCGCTGGAAGTCGTCGCGGGGGCTTCGGCCAGCTGGCGGCGGACATACCCTTCGGTGTCGCGCACTGAGAGCTTGCGCTTCACCACTTCGCGCCAGGCATTCACGCGGCCGCGGCCTTCCGGCAGGCCGAGGAGGGCGCGCGCATGGCCCTCGGTGATTTCACCGGCCACCAGGCTGCGGCGGATCTCGGATTCGAGCTGGAGCAGGCGCAGGGCGTTGGCGATGGTCGCGCGGTTCTTGCCGACGCGCCGGGCCACCTCCTCCTGCGTCATCGCGTACTCCTCGACGAGGCGCCGGTAGGCCATCGCTTCTTCGACGGCGTTGAGGTCGGCGCGCTGGATGTTCTCGATGAGCGCGAGTTCGAGCAGTTCGCGGTCGGCGGCCTGGCGAACCACGACCGGGACCGTGTCGAGCCCGGCAAGGCGGGCGGCCTGGAGGCGGCGTTCGCCGGCGATCAGGAAGTAGCCGCCATCGTCGTCACGGCTGACAACGAGCGGCTGGATGATGCCGTGTTCGCGGATGGACTCGGAGAGTTCGCGCAGCTTTTCTGGTTCGAAGTTGGTGCGCGGCTGCTCCGGGTTCGGCGCAATCAGGTCGATGTCCAGGTGCTCGGGGCCACGAGACCTCGTGGGCACAACAGGCGCAGCGGGCGCGGGCTGCACCGCCACCGGACGGCGTTCGTACGGCTCTGGCTCGGGTTCGCGGCGGGCGACCGGGGGCGCCGCGGGGCGTTCCGCCGGTGGCTCCGGTTCGTGCCGCTCGGGCGCGGGCTCGGGTTCGGCCGCGGGGGCCGCCGGACCGCCGAAAAGGGCATCAAGCCCACGACCAAGACCTCGCTTTGGCTGAGTCATGCTGCTACTCCTGCGCGTTCAAGAAGTTCGCTGGCGACTGCCTCGTAGGCGGTGGCCGCCCGGCCACCCTGGTCATACAGGAAGATGGACTTTCCGTGGCTCGGCGCTTCGCTGAGGCGCACCGAGCGCGGGATGATGGTCGTGAACGTCTGGGGGAAGTGGCCCCGCACCTCTTCCACCACCTGTTGTGCGAGCCTCGTGCGGGCATCGAACATCGTGAGTACGACCCCGAGCACGTGGAGTTGCGGGTTCAGGTTCCGCTTCACGAGGTCGAGCGTCTCCATCAGGCGGCTCAACCCTTCGAGCGCCATGTATTCGCACTGCACCGGGATAATGACCGCGTTGCTGGCCGTGAGCGCGTTGATGGTCAGCAGCCCCAACGAGGGCGGGCAATCGATCAGGATCCAGTCGAAATCATCTCGCACCTGGGCGAGGGCGTTGGTCAGGCGGCGTTCGCGGGCCATCACCGGCACGAGTTCCACTTCGGCGCCGGAAAGCTCCGAACTCGACGGCACGACGCTCACGTGCTCGCCCTCGACGGGGATGATGCACTCTCGCATCGGCGTCTCATCGAGGATGGCGTCGTAAGTCCCGGCGGCTTCTGAGCCGTCGACTCCGAGCGCGCTCGTCGCGTTGGCCTGGGGGTCGAGGTCAACCAGGAGCACTCGCTGGCCCGAACGGCCGAGCGCGACGGCGAGGGAGACCGCGGTGGTGGTCTTGCCGACGCCGCCTTTCTGGTTCACGAGCGAAACGATCGTAGCTCCCATTTACGGCGCCTCCCGTGTCATCCGGTTCTCGACTTCTTGCCGGGTGGGGACCCCGGCGAGTCCATGCCGCTCGACGGCCAGCGAGCCCGCGGCGAGCGCGAACTCCATCGCGGATTCCAGCTCTTCAGTCTCCGCGAGCCGGAACATGAAGGCACTGGCGAAGCAATCCCCGGCGCCCGTTGGTTCGACCAATTTGGCCGGGATCGCATCGAAGTGGCGTTCGGAGCCATCACTGTCGAACAGTGTAGCCCCATTGTAGCCACGTGTCAGGACAGCCACGCCGCGGAGGCTTGCAATGTACCTGCCCAGCGCCTCGGCATCGTGCACGTCCTCTTCGCTGAAGAAGCCGATCCAGCCCGGCCGCACGAACCGTTCGGCCACCTTCGCGGGATGCGAGTGGGGGATGACGCGGTCGCGGCCGGTAATCGTTCGCAACGGACCCTGCAGGGCGACGCCAACCAGCGCTTCCCGGAATGGCCGGGGCGCACGCCGGAATTCGTGGTAGGCCGGCGCGAGAAAGACCACATCGAGGTGCTGCTCAGGTTCGAGGAACGGCACGATCTCGAGCGGTTCGCCTTCGGCGAGGAGGTACTGGCGGCGGTTTCCCTGCCGGTCATAGCTGTTGGCATAGCGCGGGAGTTCGCTGTCCGCGTATCCACGGACGTCCGGGATACCGTCGAGCCACGCCTGGTCGAAGTCGTCGGACATCCCGGTAATGAGCGTCACGTTGCCGCCCAGCCGCGTGAATGCGTGCGCCGCGTAGAGCGACGGCCCGCCAGGCGCCCACCCATCGTTGGTGGTGCGGTCCAGGCAGACGTTTCCGGCGACGAGAATGTCCGTGTGTGACCCTCCTAGTTTCGTGCGCTGATGACGACCTTCCGATTCTCGCCTTCGCCCACACTATTGGTGGAGAGCTCGGGGTCATCGGCCAGGAGCATGTGCACCAGCCGCCGTTCGGCGGCGGACATCGGCTCGAGGGTGATTGGATTGCCGCTCTCGCGCACGCGGTCCGCCATCCGCCGGGCGAGGCTGGTGATGCGCTCCTCGTTGCGGTGCTTGTAGTGCTCGACGTCGATAGTGACGCCGCCCTTCCCGGGGTACTTTCGCCCCAGGATCAGGTTCACGAGGTACTGCAGGGCGACCAGCGTATCGCCGCGCCGGCCGATCAGCAGTCCGAGGTCATCACCCTTGATATCGATGACCGCGAGCACCGAACCAAGCCCATCTCCCGCGGTCAGTGGTTCGCGAATCGAGATTTCCGCCTCGATATCGAGGATGCGCAGCAGGTCATCGACCGTCTGAGCGGCGAAATCGACCTCGGGAGCGTTGATATCGGGCGCGATTTCGGGCTCTTCGTCACGATGCGAGCGTTCGCGCGGGGGCCGAGCGGGCCTTACCGGCCTGTCTCCGCGGCCCTGGGCATCCGGGCGGCCGCCTCGATCACGGCGCGGCGCCCCCTGCCGGCCGCCTTCGCCTCCTGGACGGGCAGTCTTCGTCCCGCCGGATGAGCCGCCGCGGAGGAAATCGGCGTCAGTGAGCTTCTGCGGGGCGTTTTCGAACCCTGCGCGCGAACCGCCGCCGCCGGAGCGGCCGCCACGGCCGCCTCGTTGCCTGCCGCCGCCATCACGACGCTGCCCGCTGCCCTGCTGGCCCTGACGCGGAATCCGGGTATCAGGCGGGGGCGCAGCTTCGGTGACGCGGTCCTGGGGAGCGAGCCGGACCACACGCACGACCGCGTCCTGTGCGCCCCGGCCGAAGAGGCCGCCCTTCTTTCCTTCGTCCAGGACGATGAGCTCGACCTCATCGAGGCGGGCTCCGAGTTTGGCGAGCGCCTTATTCCGGGCGTCTTCGACGGTTTTGCCGCTTGCTTCGGCCTGATCCATTGGCGGTCCTCAATTCACGAGCAGGGGTAGGCGCGGCCGCTTCGGGCGCTGGAGCGGCAGCGGAGATTGCGAGTGGCGCGGTGCGCGCCTTGACGACTGGTTCGATCCCGAACGCTGGGAGCCCATAGGTGAGGATATTGAACCCGATCTGGGCCACGGAGTTCACTACCCAGTAGAGGCTCACGCCGAGCGGGAAGCTGAGCGCGAAGAACGCGAACATCAGCGGCAGCATCACGTTCATCATCTGTTGCTGCGCGCGCGCCTTGTCGTCGGTCGCCGTCGTAATCGTGGTCTTGGATTGCGCCCACGTGGTGAGACCCACGAGGACCACGAACACATAGCCGGCGATCGACGCGTCACCGTTCGAACGAAGGTCGATCCCGAGGAACCGTTCGGACAGTGGCAGGGCGTGTTGGAGATAGCTCCAGCTGTAGATGTGGCCGGAGAGCTTTTCGAGCGCTTCCGGCGAGTTCGGCAGGGCGATGCGGATGGCGCTGTAGAGCGCGATGAACACCGGGATCTGGAGGAAGAAGGGCCCAATGCAGCTCAACGGGTTCGCCCCCGCTTCCCGGTAGAGCTTCATCACTTCTTCCTGGCGGCGCTTCGGGTCGCTGTACTTCTTGTTCACCTCGGAGATGCGCGGCTGGAGGGCCTGCATCGTCCGCGTCGCGTGAATCTGACGCAGCGTGAGCGGGAACGTGACGGCCCGGATGAGGAGGGTGAACGCGATGATGGCGGCGCCGAAGCTGCCGAACAGCCCATGCGAGAGCAGCACGAGCAGGTTCACAAGCGGGTTGAGGAGGACGAGGGTGAAGATTTCGCCGATCACTTCTTCACCCCGTTGATGGTGATCTCGACCACGCGGCGTTGCTTCGGGTCGGCGCGGAACAGCTTGCCGTCGGTGGTTACCAGGTACGCCTCACCGTCGTGCGCCACTACATCGGCCCGGACGGTATCGCCATCGGTCAACGGCACGCGGTTCAGCACCGAACCATCGCCGGCACTGATGAACGTCACCGTCGGTGAGCGGTCGGCAACCACCACCACATCATCAACGATGGCGGCGCCCGCCTTCACCCGCTCGCCCTTCACCGAGGACGGTTGAGCCCAGACGGGGGAGACTCCTGCGGTGGTTATGTCGAGTGCATACACCTTGCCGCCGAAATCCCCGAAGTAGACCGTGCTGCCCGCCACAGCCGGCGACGTCCAAACCCAGTCTCCGGCCTCGAAATCGCCGGCCACCGACCCATCGGCGGTTCGAATCACATAGAGGTGGCGGTTGATGCTGGGAACGAACAGGTAGTCGTCATTGATGCGGGCCAGGTCGGCAATCG
Organism: Dehalococcoidia bacterium; assembly: GCA_039809945.1. GTDB lineage: Bacteria > Chloroflexota > Dehalococcoidia > Tepidiformales > Tepidiformaceae > Amarobacter. Next base: position 12,794 of record JBDHWA010000014.1, read on the forward strand.
CGCCTGAAGCGGAAAACTTCCACTTCTCGCTGCCGTCGGACAAGGAAATGGCGTGGAGGTCGCCCTCCATCGTCGCGACGAACAGCGTGTCGCCAACCACCACGGGAGTCGCCCACACGCCGCCGTCGAACGTTTTCGGCTTCTCCCAGCCAGCCGCGGGCGTCCCGTCGCTCTTCTTCCAGGCGTAAACGTGGCCTTCGGTAGTTCCGAAGTAGAGATTGTCGCCCGCGAGGGCCACTCCGCCGGGGATATCGCCCTCGATCTTGCTCGAACTGTCCCCGGAAGCGGGCCAGACAGGCCGTCCGTCGTCCTTTCGCAGTGCAAAGACGCCCCCGTGGAACGAAGCGATATAGAGCCGGTCCCCATCGAATACGGGCGCCCCATAAATCGCCTTGAGCTGCAGCTTCTTATCCTCGCTGCGGTTCTTATCGGGGAACGTCCAGGAGGCCGTCGCGGAATCGCCGTCGAGTTTAAGGGCGCTGAGGTGTCCCTTGGAGGTGACGACGTAAGCGGAAGCGCCATCGAAGGCGACGGGCGCCCAGCCGACGGGGTTAAACACCTTCACGCAGGAAGAGAGCAGGGGAAGGAGCAGGAGCGCCATCGCGAGGATCGCGGCGCGGCGGAAGTTCACTGGAGCATGGTAGAGGTGCACCGGCTTACGCGGCAGGGGTTATGGGAACCAGCTTCGAGTTTCACGTGAAACAGCACATATGTTCTATGTTTCACGTGAAACATACCGGGCGAATTAGTGAGAGCGACCGCGAATCGCACTTCACGGCGCACCCTTCGGCATACGGTGGCCGGGGCGCGCCGCAACCCGGAGGACAGCCCTACCTCGGTGTTTCACGTGAAACGTCGAATCGCAGTGAAGTGCGCTAGCCTTGCTCCGTAGGCTCACCCGCCGCCAACAAGGCTCACCCAAAGGAAGCGGATACTCCGAGAGCCCTGGCCCAATCGTTCGGACCGGCGCGAAGTTCACTCAGGAGCTTCATGCGTCGCCTCGGCAGCGAAAATGCCCGGGGGCCGAACCGATGCCGCCTCCCACCGAACAGTTTCACGTGAAACACCAACCTGCCTCGACAATCGGCACCGGCGCTGTGGTCTTAGAAGCCAGACCCAACTTAACAACTCGCGAAACCGAGGCACGGCGAGGGGGCGAAGTGCACGCTGCCTATCAAAGACATCCCGCCCGGACTCCATTCACCCGTCCACCGAGGGCTGCTGGCTACAGCGCGACCGCTTCGCCCAACCCCCGCCGGCGGAGAGGAGCTTAGACACCAAATCGAGCTGATCATCCCACAACCATCTCGCCACCGTGATGGCCAGAGCGCGCAATTCCACGTGCACTACTCATCGCTCACCCGGACGGCCCGCGCCCACTCGGACCAGTCACCAACCGGACGCCCAAGTCAGGCCCGCGGACCGCTCCCGAGGAACCGCTCGGGAACCTGGTCCACGCCCATCCGGCCCCACGGATTGCACCGCACCAGCCGCCATACAGTGAGAAGAACACCTCGCCATGCCCCGTGAGTGCGCAACGCTTCCAGCGAATAGTTCGAACACGTGGGCTGGAACCGGCAGACAGGTGGCATCACCGAGCCCAACGTCACCTGGTATCCCCGGACCAATGCCATCAAACCACGAGCAATCACGGCTCAGTTCCCCAACTGTGCAATCGCGCGGCGCATCTCACGAACAATCTGGGAAAAGTCTGCGTCGAGAACGCGGCCACGAGCGGTCACCACGATGTCCCAGCCCAGGACTGCACTTCCGCTCCGAGCTGCCTCGCGCAATCGCCGTCGCGTCCGATTCCG
>JBDHWA010000015.1:0-14583 GCA_039809945.1 Dehalococcoidia bacterium
GGCGACGTCAACGAGGACGTGTCGGCCTACAAGATCGCGAACCACAACCACCAGCCCGAGATCCAGCAGGAGCTCGCAGGGCTGCGGGAAGGCCCCGCGCCGAAGGTCACCTTCGTCCCGCATCTCATCCCGATGACGCGCGGCATTCACGCAACCTGTTACGCGCCGCTCGCCCGCCCGGTGACGCAGGCAGAGGTGACCGGCCTCTACCGCGACTTCTACAAGGACGCGCCGTTCACGAACGTGACTGAGGCGCCACCGCACACGAAGCACACGCTCGGCAACAACATGTGCCTGGTGCATCCGGTCGTCGACGAGCGGAACGGCATGTTGGTGGCAGTCGGGGTGCTCGACAACCTCGTGAAGGGCGCCGCCGGACAGGCCATCGAGAACATGAACCTCATGCTTGGACTCGACCAGCCGGCCGGGCTGGACCACCCGGCGATGTTCCCGTGAGCGAAGCCCTCACCCTCGACACTACCGGCAGCGCTACCTCACCGAAGGGTTTCATCGCAGCCGCGACGTATGCCGGCATCAAGACGTACGGCGAAGGCAAGCTCGACGTCGGCATGCTCAGCTCCGAACTGCCATGTACGACAGCGGCGACCTACACCCAGAACGTGCTGCACTCCGCGTCCGTGGACATTAACCGGGCGAAGCTCGCGGCCGGCCCGGCGCGTGCTGTCATCGTGAACGCCGGCGTGGCGAACTCGAGCACCGGGCAGCGCGGCATCGATGATGGCTATCAGATGGCGGCCTGGGCCGCGGAACGCGTTGGCATCGACCCGGCGGAGGTGCTCGTGTGCAGCACGGGCGTTATCGGTCACTTCCTGCCGATGGACAAACTCCAGGCCGGGATTGCTGCGCTCGGCCTCAACCGAGACGGCGGGGAGCCGTTCTCCCGAGCCATCATGACGACGGATACCCGGCCGAAGCACGCTTCGGTCCGCTTCGGGCAGTACACCCTCGGTGGATGCTGCAAGGGGTCCGGGATGATCCATCCCAACATGGCGACGATGCTGGCGTTCCTCACGACCGACGCGCCGGTCGAGCAGAACTTCCTGCAGGCGACCCTCAGTGACGTCGTCGACCGCTCCTTTAACCTCGTCTCGGTTGATGGCGACACGAGTCCGAGCGACACCGTCCTGCTGTTCGCGAACGGCGCTGCCGGGGGCGGGGTCATCGACGCCGGCAGCCCACTCGCGAGCCAGTTCCGCGAGGCGCTCGAATTGCTGGCCACCTACCTCGCCAAAGAGATTGCGCGCGATGGCGAGGGCGCGACGAAGCTCGTCGAGTTCCGCGTGACCGGTGGCGCGACCACGGCTGAGGCCCGCGCGCTCGTCAGGCTCCTGAGCACCTCCTACCTCCTCAAGAGCGCCATCCACGGCGCCGACCCGAACTGGGGCCGTGTCGCGGCAGTTATCGGGCGGTCCGGTCTGACCGTGAACGAACCCGCGGTGACGATTGGGATCTGCGGCGTCCGCGTCTTTGAAGCCGAACGCCCGACCGATTTCGACCCGGAGACGCTTTCGGCGGCGATGCGCAGCGACTTCGTCACGGTGGAGTGCCACCTTGGTGCGGGCGCCGGCGAGGCCACCGGCTGGGGCTGCGACCTGACCGCCGAGTACGTCTCTATCAATGCGGACTACCACACATGAGCCGCCCACTCGTCATCAAAATCGGGGGAAGCACCCTCGGCTCGGCGGACACGACCTTCCGCGATGTTGCCGAACTCGCGAAGTCGGGTGACGTGCCGGTCATCGTCCACGGCGGAGGCGCCGAGGCCAGCCGCTGGCTCGAAGCAATGAGCATCCCGTCGCGGTTCGAACGCGGCCTGCGGGTGACCGACGAGCGCGTGCTGCCGGTCGTTGTCGCGGTCTTTGCCGGGCTCGTGAACAAGCGGATCGTGGCGGCGATCAATGGCGATGGGGCCCTGGCCGCCGGGATGTGCGGCGCCGATGGCCGCATCCTTGAATGCCGCATCGCGGACCCGGACCTGGGCTTCGTCGGCGACCCGGTGACCGTGAACACACGGGCGATCACCGCTCTTCGCGAGGCCGGGATTATTCCTGTGATCGGCCCGATCGGGTGCGTGCCCGGCGAAGGCCCGGACCAGCTCGTGAACATCAACGCCGACACGGTGGCGGGCAATGTCGCGGCTGCCCTGCAGGCCCGGAAGCTTGTGTTCCTCACGGACATCGATGGCGTTCGCGACGCCTCGGGCACGGTCATCCCGAGCCTGACTGCGGCGCGGTCGCGGGAACTCATTGCAGACGGCACGATTTCCGGCGGCATGATCCCGAAGGTTGAAGCGTGCCTTCACGCTGCCGGACTTGGCGTCCCGGCCCAGGTGGTCGACGGCCGGGCGTCAGGGATGCTGTTGGCCAGCGAAGGCGCAGGCACCACCTTCTTGCCGGATTAGCTGCTTCGAACGGCCCGATTGGCGGTATCCTTTGGTTTGAGGACGCCTGTGCAAGCCGAAGGAAGTCTCGTCGATGATGCCGCAGCGGTTGTTTCGCAGGTTCCTGCGCGGCCGTCGCTGAGCGAGACGGACGTCCCGGACTGGGACCTTTCGGACCCGGCGTTGTACCTGAACCGCGAGTTGAGCTGGCTCGAATTCAACCAGCGCGTGCTCGCCGAAGCGCATGATGCGCGGAACCGGCTCCTCGAACGGGTGAAGTTTCTTGCCATCGCGGCAAGCAACCTCGACGAGTTCTATACGAAGCGGATGGGCTGGCTGAAGCAGGCCTACCGCAAGGACCCGACAACGACCACGGTTGACGGCCGGACTATCGCCGAGCAGATGGCCCTCGTGATCGACCGCTGCACCGTGATGCACCGGGAAATCGACGATGCCTGGCGCGATGAGCTTTCGCCCGCGCTGGCGGCCGCCGGGGTCCACATCGTGCGGTTCAGTACCCTCGACTCGGCGGCGAAGGCCCGGCTCCGGGACTACTTCGTCGAAGCCATCTACCCGGTGCTCACGCCGTTGGTGGTGGACCCGGCGCACCCGTTCCCGTTCATCTCGAGCGCCAGCCTCTCGCTTGCGCTGAACGTGCGGCACCCGGGCACCGGACAGGACCGGTTCGCCCGCATCAAAGTGCCGGCCAACCGGCCTCGCTTCGTTGACGCCGGCGATTCGCGCTTCGTCCTGCTCGAAGACCTCATCGCCTCGCACGTCGACATGCTCTTCCCGGGCATGCAGGTGACGGAGTGGCACGCCCTGCGCGTGATCCGGAGCGCCGAAATGGGCAGTCCAGGCGAAGAAGCGGACGACCTGCTCGAAGTCATCGAGAGTGCGCTCCGGCGCCGCCGCCTGGCCGAGGCGGTGCTGCTCGAGGTTGCGGGGGATCTCTCGCCTGTCCGCCGGGAGTTGTTGCTCGAAGAACTGGAGCTGGAACCCCGCGATGTGTACCTCAGTCCTGGTCCGCTCGGCCTGGCCGATCTTTTCCAGCTTTCAAACCTGCCGCTGCCCGAGTTACGTGACCCGCCGCTTTCGCAGGCGACGCCCCCGGTCTTCCAGGGAACGCTCGATGCCGCAGCCTTCTTCTCGACGCTGCGTGACCGCGACATCCTCGTCCATCACCCGTACGAGTCGTTCGACACGACGGTGGTCGAGTTTATCGAGGCGGCTGCCGAAGACCCCGCCGTCCTCGCAATCAAGCAGACGATGTACCGGACATCGCCGGACTCGCCGATCCTGGAGGCGCTGATCGAAGCCGCCGGCCGCGGAAAGCAGGTTGCCGTGCTCGTCGAACTGACAGCGCGGTTCGACGAGGCAAACAACATCGAATGGGCGCGCAAGCTGGAGAACGCCGGGGTGCACGTCGCCTACGGACTCCCGAACCTGAAGATCCACTCCAAGATCTGTCTCGTCGTCCGGGAAGAGCCCGCCGGTGTGACCATGTACGCCCACATCGGCACGGGCAACTACAACTCGCGCACGGCCCGCCTGTACACCGACCTCGGGCTGTTTACGTCCGACCCGCAGATCTGCGGTGACCTGGTCCGAATCTTCAACTTCCTGACCGGGTATGGGGAACTGAACGAAACCAGCGTGTTGCTCGTGGCTCCAGCGAACCTGCGCAGCGGCATCGCCGAGCGCATCGAACGCGAGATCGCGCACGCCGAAGCCGGCCGCCCGGCGCGTTTGATCTTCAAGGTGAACGCGGTCGAGGACCTTGAAACGTGCCGGCTGCTCTACCGTGCGGCGCAGGCCGGGGTCCAGGTGGACCTCATCGTTCGTGGTATCTGCCGGTTGCGGCCGGGACTGCCGGGCCTGAGCGAGCGGATCCGCGCGGTCAGCGTCATTGGCCGGTTCCTCGAACACTCCCGTGTCTACTACTTCCAGAACGCTGGCGATCCGGACTTCTTCATCGGCAGCGCCGATATCATGAAGCGGAACCTCGACGAACGAATCGAAGTGCTGACTCCGGTACGTGCGCAGGAACACCGGCAGCAATTGCTTGACCTGCTGGAGTTGCTCCTCGAAGACCGCCGCCAGGGCTGGCGGCTCTGCGACTCCGAGTGGACGCGCGACCCCACGGTGGAGTCACCCGGTTCGCATGAGCAGCTACTGGCTCTCGCCCCTTTCGCCTGATTGGCGTTTCGAAATCAGCCCCCAGCGGATACCATCACCGCCAAAGGAGCACGAAATGACCGACTGGGTTGCCGACGAACAGCAGTACCTTTTCCAGAACTATGGGCGCCAGCCCATCGTCCTCGAGCGTGGAGAAGGCACACGCGTCTGGGACACCGAGGGCCACGAGTACCTCGATTTCGTCGGCGGAGTGGCCGTCAACATCCTCGGGCATGCCCACCCGGTCGTTGCGAAAGCGGTGGCTGAGCAGGCGCAGACGCTGATCCACGCTTCGAACCTGTTCTACACGAAGCCGATGATCCAGCTGGCGAAGTTGCTCGTGGAGAACTCCTGCCTGGACCGCGTGTTCTTCTGCAACTCGGGCACCGAAGCTGTCGAAGGCGCGATCAAGCTGGCACGGCGTTGGGGCCTCGACACAAGGAACGGCGCTCACGAGATCATCACGACCATCGACGGCTTCCACGGGCGGTCGCTCGGGGCGCTCGCGGCGACCGGCAACGCACGCTACCGGGAGCCATTCGGGCCGCTCATGCCCGGCTTCCACCACGTCCCCTGGAACGACCTCGCCCAGATCAAGGCGGCGACCAACGAGAAGACCGCCGCCATCATGGTCGAACCGATCCAGGGCGAAGGCGGCGTGAACATGCCCGCGCCCGGCTATCTCCAGGGCATTCGCGACTGGTGCAACGAAAAGGGCATCCTGCTCATCTTCGATGAGGTGCAGACCGGCATCGGCCGCACAGGCTCGCTCTTCGCGTACGAACAGGAAGGCGTCGAACCAGACATCATGACGCTGGCCAAGGGACTGGCAGGTGGCGTCGCGATTGGGGCGTTCATGGCTCGCGAGAGCATCGCCGCGCACCTGGTGAAGGGCGACCACGGTTCCACCTTTGGGGGCAACGCGCTTGCCGCCGCCGCCGGCTACGCAACCGTGAAGCATGTTATCAACGAGGACCTGTCCGGGCGCTGCCGGGCAGCTTCAGACCGATTGATGGCACGCCTCCGATCGATGGAGGACCGGTTCGACGTTGTGACCGAAGTGCGCGGGCGTGGCCTGCTTATCGCGGTCGCGTTCAGCCGGGACTGTGCGACGGACGTGATGGATGCCTGCCGGCGGAAGGGCCTGCTCGTGAACAATGTCCGCCCCAACGCTATCCGCCTGATGCCGCCGCTGAACGTGACCGACGACGAACTCGACCGGGCGTGTGACATCCTCGAAGAGGCGATTACGGCCAGCACTGCGGCCGTGACGAAGTAGCCGCCCCAACCCGGGGCAGGAGGCGTTCCCGTGGGAGACCAATTCCGTGACTTTACGCTGGCTGCCGTGCAGGCCGCCCCGGTCTACCTCGAACGGGATGCCAGCATCGAAAAGGCCTGCGGTCTCATTGAGCAGGCCGGCGCGCTCGGCGCGGACCTCGCTGTCTTTGGTGAGACGTGGGTCAGCGGGTATGCCTCGTTCGCTGGTTGGGCGAACCACCCGGCGTTCGGCCCGCTGCTCCAGAAGTTCGTGCTCAACGGTGTCGAAGTGCCTTCCCCTGCGACAGACGCCCTCTGCCGGGCGGCGCGCCGTGCCGGCTGTGACGTCGCCATCGGTGTCGCCGAGCGGGACACGACGACGGGCGGGAGCATCTACTGCACGCTCCTGTTCATCGGCCGCGAGGGCGAAATCCTCGGCAAGCACCGGAAGCTCAAGCCGACGATGTTCGAACGCACGGTCTGGGGCGAAGGCGATGGCAGTTCGCTGCGCCTCTACGACCGTCCCTACGGCCGGCTGGGCGGCCTGAACTGCTGGGAACACCAGATGGTGCTTCCCGGCTACGCGCTCATCAGCCAGGGCCTGCAGGTCCACGCCGCCGCCTGGCCCGGGGGCCGCTTCACACGGCAGGAAGTGCTCTCGCGCGCCTTCGCGATGCAGGCGAGCGCGTATGTCGTAATGTCCGGCGGCCTTCTCCGCGAGGAGGACATGCCGGACGACATCCGGGCGCTGAAGATGAACATCGACGGCGTCGAACGGCACGTCATCATGCCCTGCGACGGGGCTTCGGGAATCATTGGCCCGAACGGCGACTACCTCGCCGGGCCAGTCTTCAACGAGGAGACCATCCTGACTGCCAAAGCGAACACCGGGACGGTCATGTTCCAGAAGATGATCGCCGACCACGCGGGGCACTACACCAGGCCGGACGTGTTCGAGTTCCGGGTGAACAGGACACCGAAGCGAGTCGCTTCGTTCGACGCTGCGGAAGCGAAGGTCCAGCGAATCCGCAGCGCCATCGTCTCCGGCGACATTGCGAACTCCGTCGACCTCCTCGGCGCGCTTGATGACCTGGACCTCAGCCTTCGCCACAGCATGGTGGTTGATTGATGTGGGTTGCGTTCCTGGCGATGCTCGCTGGCTCTGCGGTTGTGACGTTCGTGGGCTGGCAGGCGCTGCGTGAGAAACTGCCGCGCCAGTCGTGGGCGGGGATCCGAACAGCGTACTCGCTGGCCAGTGACGAGCAGTGGTACGCGGTGCATCGTTACGGTGCGCCGTACATGGTGTTCGGCGGCGTGGCCAGCTTCTCCGCCGCGCTGGCGATGCTGCCGTTCTCACTCGCCGGGAAGCTGCCGAATGGGTTCTCGGTCGCTGTGATCCTCGCCATCGCTCTCGTCCTGACCGCGTCTGCACTCCTGTCGTGGTTCATGGGCGTGCGTGGTGCGAAGGCCGCCCTCGGCCAGTAGACATTCCCGAGTCCGGGCGTGCTCTGGCTGACGGTTGCCGCTCAGCGGGCCATACTCAGCGGTACCTCTTGTCCTGCAGGAACCGCCCGTGCCCAAGCTCATTCTCGCCTATTCCGGTGGCCTCGATACCACCACTGCCATCAAGTGGCTGACCGTCGAACAGGGCTATGAAGTTATCGCCCTCAACATCGATGTTGGACGGAGCAAGGAGCAGCCCGTCGTAGAGTCGCGCGGCATGGCGGCCGGCGCGCTGAAGGTTCGCGTGATCGACGCCCGCGAGGACTTCATTCGCTACTTCGCGTTCCCGGCGCTGGCTGCGGGCGCGATGTACCAGGACGTGTACCCGCTCGCGACGGCGCTCGCCCGCCCATTGATGGCGAAACTCCTCGTCGATGTGGCGCACGAAGAGGGCGCGACCGCGGTCGCCCACGGCTGCACCGGCAAGGGCAACGACCAGGTGCGGTTCGATGTCGGCATCCAGACGCTCGATCCCTCGCTGACCATCGTTGCGCCCACGCGAGAGAACTCGATGGCCCGCGAGTACCAGATCGAGTACCTGAAGGAGCACGGCGTCGATATTCCGTGGGCGGCGAAAGGCCCGTTCAGCATCGACGAGAACATGTGGGGCCGGAGCGCCGAGGCTGGCGTCCTCGAAGACCCGTGGACAGAGCCGCCGGCCGAGGCCTATGAGTGGACCGTCGACCCGGAGCAGGCGCCTGCAGTGCCCGCCTACGTGGAGATCGAGTACCAGTCAGGGATGCCCATCCGCCTCGATGGCAAGGACATTGGCCCGGTCGAGATGGTGGAGTACCTCAACGAACTCGGCGGCAGGCACGGCGTCGGCCGTATCGACCACATCGAAGACCGGCTCGTGGGCATCAAGAGCCGCGAGATCTATGAAGCGCCTGCCGGCCTCATCCTCCACACGGCGCATCGCGCGCTCGAGGCGATGACCCTCTCCAAGCAGCAGGTGCGGCTGAAGAAGGTTCTCGCGGCCGAATACTCCGAATTGATTTACAACGGCCTCTGGTTCAGCGCCCATCACCAGGACATCGCGGCCTATGTGGCGAGCACGCAGCGCCATGTGACCGGGGTCGTGCGGGTGAAGCTCCAGCGCGGCCGGGCCATCGTGGTTGGTCGCAAGGCAGTGCACTCGCTCTACGACCGCGGCCTCGCGACGTATGATCGAGGGGACACATATGACCAGTCGGCGGCCGTTGGGTTCATCAACATCTGGGGGCTGCAAACCCGCACGCAGGTGCGCACGCAGCTCCTGGCAGACCTCCCCAACGCGCTCCGCATCGCGATGCCGGCTGAGCATGCAGAGGGGGCCTGAGCTGTGACGACTACCGAAACGACTGGCGCCGTGATGTTCCAGGGCATCGGCGTGGGAACCGAAATCTGGGGCGCCACACAGGCGAACTTCCTCGTTTCCCTGCCGCCAGGCCACGCCAAGGAGGTGGCTATCCTCCTGAACGATCCGGCGGCGAAGCAACTGGCTTCCGAAGTCGGCGCGGAGGACGGCGACGACTTTCGCGCGCTCGCCGCGCAGGCTGCGGGCGAAGCCTACCTCCAGGATCGCCTCGCCAATGGCCACCCGATCGAAGCGGTCAGCTACATCTCGCACGCACTGCTCGCGACGCGGCCCGACCTCATCGCGGCCGTCCAGGCGGCCCTCGGGAAGTGAGCCGCGAATGGTGGCGGGACGCGGTGGTCTACCAGATCTACCCGCGCAGCTTCCAGGACAGCAACGGCGACGGGATCGGTGACCTCGAGGGTGTCATCCAGCGCCTCGATTACCTGAACGACGGCACCGAACAGTCCCTCGGCATCGACGCCATCTGGTTCTCGCCGACCTTCCCCTCGCCGATGAAGGACTTCGGCTACGACGTCTCGGACTACCGCGGCGTCGACCCGGCGTTCGGCACGCTCGAGACGATGGACCGGCTCATCGCCGAATGCCACAAACGTGGAATCAAGGTCCTGCTGGACTGGGTGCCGAACCACAGCTCTGACCAGCACCCGTGGTTCATCGAATCCCGTTCCTCCCGCGACAACCCGAAGCGCGACTGGTACTACTGGCGGCCCGCGAAGCCCGACGGGTCATTGCCGAACAACTGGCGCGGTTCCTTCGGCGGCCCTGCCTGGACGTTCGACGAGACGACCGGCGAGTACTACCTGCACTCCTTCCTGCGCGAGCAGCCGGACCTGAACTGGCGCAACCCGGAAGTCGAGCAGGCGATGCACGACGTGCTTCGCTTCTGGTTCGAACGCGGCATCGACGGCTTCCGGATCGATGTGATGGGCGGCATTGTGAAGGAGCCGAACCTGGCGGATAACCCGCCCAACCCGGATTGGACGCCCGACGGTCCGCGCGTCAGCCGCCAGCTCTGGGTGAACAACCGCAACTACCCCGATGTCTATCCCGCCGTGAAGCGCATCCGCAGGGTGTTCGACGAATACGAGGCACGGGTTGCCGTCGGAGAGGTCTTCGGGACCTCGCAGGAGGTGGCGGACTACTACGGCTCCCCGGAGGAGCCGGGGTTGCACCTCGCGTTCAACTTCCAGTTCATCCACGAGCACGAACCCGTCCACACCCCGTGGGAGGCAGAAACACTGCGCAGAATCGTGCGCAACGCCGAGGCAACCCTGCCCCCGGGGGCCCAACCGTGCTACGCCCTGGCCAACCATGACCGGTCCCGGTTTATCTCCCGCAACAATGAGGACGGACACGGCGCGGCCCGTGCCCGGGCAGCCACCGTCATGTTGCTGGCTCTTCGGAATACGCCGTTCCTCTACTACGGCGAGGAGATCGGCATGGAGGACGTCGACGTCCCCGAAGAACGCCTCCAGGACCCGGCACGCTTCCGGACGATTGGACGAGACCCGGAACGCACGCCGATGCAGTGGGACCAGTCAGCCGGGCGCGGCTTCTCCACCGGGGAGCCGTGGTTGCCGTACGGCAGGGTCGACCGGAACGTGCAGGATGCCAACGCGGAGAGCGACTCGCTGCTCGCGCTCACTCGCCGGGCGATCTGGCTGCGAAAGCGGACGCCCGTGCTTCGCGAGGGCGCCTACCGGGAAGTCGCCGCGCCAGATGGAGTCTTCGCATTCGAGCGATTCTCGTCGACCGAAGCAGCGACTATCGCCGTGAACACGTCGGCTGTTGCGGTCGACGTGCCCTTGAGACGGCCCGGATCGGTCATCCTTTCGACGATCGCGGGAGAAGAAGGGACACGCTGCGAAAGCTCTGTCAGGGTCGGCCCGTTCGGGGCTGTTGCCGTCCTCTAACGCCCGGGCTGCGCTATCCTCCTGCCATGACTCAGCGCCGCCGTGTGAAGCTCGACGACTCCGGGATGCCTGTCCGCAAGGAGGACGTGGCGGAAGATCTGGCGGGACCGTGTGAATGCCCGGTCCTCGACCCGGCCGATTGGGATCGCGTTGAGAGCGACTGGTCGGACATAACGTTCGTGAAAGCAATGACGAACGCGGTCCTCGGCGTACCGGTTGGCTATGACAAGGTGCGGGATGAACTGCGCGCGAAGGCCGAGGCCCTTGGCGCCACGGTCCCGGAAGACGCGATGCTCCTCAACGGGTCGGGCAAGTTCCGGCGGCCGATCATGCTCGAAGTCGAGGGCGCGCCCGCGAGCGGCGATGTGATTCGACCGGGCGGTTTCGTCTACACGCGGCTGCTCGAAGCACCGCTCGGCAGCCTCGGCAGGGCCGTCGACCAGACCAACCAGGACGCCCGGGTGCGGTTCGGGCGGAATCCCGATGAGACATGGGTCTGGTACCTCACCTGCCGCGAGTGTTCGCGCGCCAGGAACTTCGAAACCCTGGTGGTCGCGCACTACCGGGCGGCCAAATGAGTGAGCGCGACCAACTCGAACTGTTTCTCTGGGTGCTCTACGCGCTCGGCCTCGGCGCAGCCGTCGGGTTGGAGCGCGAGTTTCGCGGCCACGAAGCCGGGATTCGAACGACCGCGATCGTCTGCGGCGGGGCAGCGCTGTTCGGCCAGATGAGCGCCTCGCTCGGAGATACGCGCGTCGCCGCCGGCGTGGTCCAGGGGATCGGGTTCCTCGGCGCGGGACTCGTCTTTCAGCGCGGCGCCAGCGTCAAGGGTGTGACCACCGCGGCGACGGTCTGGGCAATCGCCGCAGTTGGCCTTGTGGTGGCCTCGCAGCTCTGGCTGCTGGCCCTCCTGAGCACGCTGACCATCATCGTTGTCCTCGAACTTTCGCCAGTCTCCGACCGGCTGCTGGCGCGGTCGAAGGCTCGCCGGAAGGCGCGTGCTGGTTCAGCGCAGGACAGTGGCGGCCCATCGCCCGAAGCAGGACGGTGACGGAACCGGGCGCGCTCGGCTACGATGGCAACCTGGCATGCCATGTGCGTGCCAATCTGTCGCGAGGGCGATTGCCTGTGAATTTCGGTCCGTACACCCCGTCGCCAGGGCATCCACCGTACGGCCTCGCCCTTCTCCGGCCCCGCGGCGCATAGCCGGCGGGGCGTCCTTTCCCGGACCAGCAAGCTCTTCGCGGGCAGGCACGCCTGCTCTCTGTTTTCGAATGACCCAAGCGAGGTGACCGGTCGTGGCCGATCGTTATGAACCCCATGTGATTGAACCGAAGTGGCGAGCGCGCTGGGAGGAGACCCGGCTCTATGCCGCTCCCGACGATGATCCCCGCCCAAAGTGGTACGCGCTCACCATGTTCCCGTACCCATCAGGAGACCTGCATACCGGTCACTGGTACGCAATGGCGCCGAGCGACGTGGGCGCGCGATACCGGCGAATGCTCGGCCACAACGTGATGTTCCCGATGGGCTTCGATGCCTTCGGCCTGCCGGCTGAGAACGCCGCCATCAAGCGTGGCATCGACCCAAGGGAGTGGACCTACCAGAACATCGACCGGATGCGCGGCCAGCTCCGCCTGATGGGCGCAAGCTTCGACTGGGACCGCGAGGTGGTGACCAGCGACCCCGAGTACTACAAGTGGACCCAGTGGTGGTTCCTGCAGTTCTACAAGCATGGCCTCGCCTACCAGGCCGAGTCGCTCGCGAACTGGTGCCCCGGCTGCCAGACAGTCCTCGCCAACGAGCAGGTCGTCGATGGCCGCTGCGAGCGTTCGGACGACGTGGTCCAGCGGAAGATGATGCGGCAGTGGTTCTTCAAGATCACCGCCTATGCTGAGGAACTGCTGCGTTACGACGGCATCGAGTGGCCGGAGCGCATTCGCAACATGCAGCGCAACTGGATTGGCCGCTCCGAAGGCGCGCACCTCGAGTTCAAGGTTGATGTCCCGGGCGTAACGGAGCCGCTCACCGTGTTCACGACACGTCCCGATACAGTCTTCGGCGCGACGTTCATGGTCATCGCCCCGGAGCACCCGCTCGTTGAGCGTATTACCACCGGCGAGCAACGGGCGGCCGTGGACGAGTATGTAGCGGCCACGGCCCGGGCGAGCGAGATCGACCGCCTCTCGACCGAGCGCGAGAAGACGGGCGTCTTCACCGGGGCGTACGCCGTCAATCCTTTCAACGGCGCGCGCGTCCCCATCTGGATCGCCGACTACGTGCTCGTTACCTACGGCACCGGCGCGATTATGGCTGTCCCCGCCCACGATGAGCGCGACTTCGCGTTCGCCCGGAAGTACGGGCTCGATGTCATCCCGGTCTACACGCACCCCGAGGTCGACATCACGTCGCCGCTCGTAGCTGCCTTCCCTCACGGGACCGCCATGGCGAACTCGGGGCCATTCGACGGCACGCCGGAGGCTGAGGCCGTGGCGAAGGTCGTGGCCTACGCCGAGGAGCGAGGGTTCGGCAAAGGCGCGGTGACCTATCGCCTGCGCGACTGGTCCGTCTCCCGCCAACGGTTCTGGGGCGCGCCGCTCCCGTTTATTCACTGCGCGAAGTGCGGCACGCAACCGGTGCCGGATAGAGACCTGCCCGTAGTGCTGCCTGAGAAGGTGCAGTTCATGCCCACCGGCCAGTCCCCGCTGACGCTTTCCGAAGAGTGGGTGAATGTGCCGTGTCCGAACTGTCATGGACCGGCCCGCAGGGAGACGGACACCCTCGATACCTTCATGTGTTCGAGTTGGTACCAGATGCGCTACGCGGATCCGCACAACCCGGAGCGGCCGTTCTCCGCCGAGGCTGCGCGGAAATGGTTCCCTGTGGACCAGTACACGGGCGGCCCCGAACACGCCGTGATGCACCTGCTCTACACGCGCTTCTTCTGGAAGGCCGCACGCGATATGGGCCTTGTCGAAGGTGATGAGCCGATGGCCCGGCTCTTCAACCAGGGCGTTGTTCTTGGGCCCGACGGGAACCGCATGTCGAAGAGCCGCGGCAATGTGGTGGCGCCCGACGACCAGGTGGAGAAGTGGGGCGCCGATTGCTTCCGTTGCCAGCTCATGTTCGTCGGGCCGTGGGACCAGGGCGGGCCGTACAACCCGACCGGGATGTCAGGCATCTCGCGCTGGCTGAACCGACTCTGGTCGCTCGTGGTCGAACCGCCGTCGCTGATTGACCTGCCTGACGCCCCGGTGACCAGGGATCTGCGGCGGGCGACGCACAAGACCATCGTCGCGGTCACGGAGGAGGTGGAGGAGTTCCGCTTCAACACGATGATTTCGCGGCTCATGGAGCACTCCAGCGCCCTCCAGCGGGCCCGAGAGGCGGGCAGCGTGGACCGCGCCGCGTGGGACGAGGGTGTTCGCACCGCTGTCCTCCTGACCGCGCCGCTTGCGCCGCACATCACTGAGGAACTCTGGGAGCGCCTTGGCAACAGCTACAGCGTGCACACACAGGCCTGGCCCGTCGCTGACTCTGCCCTCGCACACGACGATGAAGTCGAAATTGTGGTCCAGGTCAACGGCAAGGTGCGCGACCGCCTGTCGTTGCCGGCGGGGTCCTCAGAGGAGGCGGTGCGAACCGCGGCAATGGCGCTCCCGCGCGTCCAGCAGGCCGTCGAGGGCCGCACTCCGCGCAAGCAGATCTTCGTACCGGACCGGCTCCTCAACATCGTGGTCTGAGTCCGGCGCGTTCCTTGTGGCATGCTGGCTGTATGGCGACCGTAAATCGTTCGTCAAATTCCGCGCGCCATGGGTGGACGGTGGGTGAAGGCGCGAATATGGTGCAAACCATCGGCCGCGCCGCTCCCCGCGCGAAATCCCTCGCTGGCCGACGGAAGGAGGGCTACATGCAGATAAAGAAGAACACCCGCGACGCCCACTACCCCGAAGCCGCTCAGTACGAGCAGA
>JBDHWA010000016.1:0-14392 GCA_039809945.1 Dehalococcoidia bacterium
CTCAAGGCCAGCTTCGATACCTCCGGCTACAGCGGCGACGCCCGCGTCATCCTCGAAGCGCTCAAGACGTACGGGATGATCGTCGCCGACAACGGCTCGAACTACTTCATCACCGGCGCGACAGATTCACGCTGGAACGATGACGACCTGAACCAGCTGAAGAACGTCCCCGGCTCGGCGTTCGAAGTGGTCGACACCGGCCCGGTGGTCCGGCCGTAAAGCCCAGGGAAGCCGCCGGGAGTTGCTCCCTGCGGCTTCCCCCGCAGAGGCAGGCAGCTCACTGCCGTATACTTGGCAGATGACGACTCGGGACTCACTCCATCAGCTGCTGGACCACCTGAGCGATTCAGAAATCGAGGCGCTGGCCCGGATGGCGCGGGAGCACGGGTTCGAGTGTTCGCAAGGTTCATCCGTGCCCGCTGAGCGGGGCGGCGTCATCAACGCCCAGCAGTACCCCGTGCTTGCTGCCATTTGGGACAATGACGACGACACCGTCTTCGACGACCTGTAGTCGCGGCGACGTGGTCCTTGTAAGTGTCCGCTTCTCCGACGGCTCTGGTGCGAAGCGGCGCCCGGCGGTGGTAGTGAGCGTGGACGCAGTTCATGAGGAACGCCTGGACGCAATCATCGTTCCGCTCACAACGAACCTGTCCACAATACGGTTTGGAGACTACACGCTTCTCGATTGGGCGGCAGCCGGGCTGCCCCGTCCGTCGTTGGCAAAAGGCGTCGTGGAAACGGTAGAGCGGGCGACCTTCCAGAGTGTCCTCGGGAGACTCACAGTGCGCGACCTGCACGCCGTAGATAGCAGTCTCCGCGCGGTCCTTGGCCTCAGCTAGCCACTCCCGTCCTCACGTGACCGCCGTGTACGCCAACCCCGCGGCGAGGCCCGCGAGTACCAGCCACGCGCTGTTCGGGTTGAAGCGCAGGAGTGCGGCGATTCCTGCCGCAAACAGCACCGCCGGATACCAGCTGTCCAGCACTTCTAACCCCAGGCGGACGGTGACCACCACCATCAGCGCGAGCGCGGCCGCGTTCACGCCATCGAGGAACGGACGCGCCCAGGACGACCGCCGCAGCCGCGGGACAAGCGGGTGTGTCGCCGTGACGAACACGAACGACGGCAGGAAGATCCCGGCCGCGCCGAGCAATCCACCACGCCAGCCATCGATGACGTAGCCCGCGAACGCGGCCGTGCTGAACACCGGGCCCGGCGTGAACTGCCCGGCCGAAATGGCGTCGACCAGCTGCGTCTGCGTCAGCCACGCGCGGTGGTCGACGAATTCGGTCTGGAGGAAGGCGAGGAGCACGTAGCCGCTGCCGTAGAGGAGTGCGCCGATCTTGAGGAATGCGAGGAACAGCTCCCACGCCGAGTACCCCGGCGGCTGCGAAGCGAGCGCCAGCGGGGCCAGCGCCCACCGGCGGCTGAACGGCCCTCGCCAGCGCCCGCGGCCCGCCCGCGGCAGGCTGCCGAGGTTGCGCCGGCCGTTTCGTGTCGCCAATCGGACGAGCCCGTGCAGGAACAGCAACCCGAAGCCGGCGCCGAAGATGAGGACCGGCTCGCGCGCGCCCGCGGCCGAGGCAAACGCGACGACGAACACCATCGCCATCGTTTCGATGCCCTTGAGCATCGCGCCCTTCAGCCCCCAGATCGCCTGGACGATGATGGCCAGCATGAACGGCTGGACGCCGAGGAGGATGCCCTCGCCCGCCGGGGTCGCGCCGTAGCGCACGTAAGCCCATGCGAGCGCGAGCGTCATGACGGTGGCCGGGAGGATGAAACAGAGCCCGGCAACCCAGAGGCCGCGCCAGCCCGCCCGGGCCGCGCCCAGGTGCATCGCCAGTTCGGTTGAATTCGGGCCCGGGATCAGGTTCGCTGCGCCGAGCATATCGACGAGGTCGTCGTCGCTGGTCCAGGCGCGTTGGCGCACCAGTTCGCGGCGCATGATGGCGATGTGCGCGGCCGGGCCGCCGAAAGCGATGACTCCGAGGCGAAGGAAGTACCCCGCCACCTCGATTACCGGCGCACGGGGTGTCTTCGTCACGGCGGAGAGCGTAGGGCGTGGAGCGGCGGGAAGGTCAAGCGGGGGCGAATGCCCCCGCCCGCCTACTTGAGGAGCGAGAAGCGGAAGAAGTCGTTCTCGATGTCGAGCGCCTTTACCTCACGGAAGCCGGCATCCCGGGCGTAGGCTTCGAGCAGCGGCTGCCGGAGCACCGTCCCCGTACCCACCGACGGCGACTCGGCGAGGCCGTTGGGGAGGCAGGTGCTCACGCTCCAGCCGTACATGAACCGCTCCACCTCGTCACCCTCGCCGGAGAAGTGATCAGGCACCCGTTCGTCCATGACGAGGACAACGCCGCCGGCGCCGGCAAGCTCGCGCATCGATCGCAGCACCGCGACCGGGTCGGCCATGTCGTGGATGCACTCGAAGGCGCAGACCAGGTCATAGTCCGTGCCGTAGGCCGTTGCCCGCGCGCCATCGGCCTCGTGGAACGTGATGCGGTGGGCGAGGCCCGCCTCTTCCGCGTTCGCGGTGGCGAGCTGCACCGAAAGCGCGTCGGGGTCGAAGCCGTCGATCGTGACCTCCGGGTAGGCTCCGGCGATGGCGATCGAAGCCCAGCCGCCGCCGAAACCGACCTCGGCGACACGAGCGCCCGGCGAAGTCAGCCGCGAATGGACCGCGGGAATCGCCGGGAGCACTTCGCGGCCGAGACGGTGAAGGAAGAACGGGCGATTGAGCTCGGACTGACCCTCCACCATGTCGCGGCCATAGGCCTCCCACGAAAGCCCGCCGCCATCGCGGAAGACACCGGTAAGCGCCGGGAGCTGGCCTGCAGCCGCGACGAGCATCCGAGCAATCGGCGCGAAGTAGTCGGCGTGCTGGCGGTCGGCGAGGACGGCGGCATGTTCGCCCGGGAGCGCGAACTGGCAGCCGTCGAAGTCGAGGATGCCGGTGGCAGCCTGCTGTTCGAGCCACTCGCGCGCATACCGGCCATTGATGCCGGCGCGCCTCGCCAGCGCGATCGGCGTCGCCGGTCCGCAGCGAAGGGCCTCATAGAGCCCGAGCCGCTCGCCGAGGTAGATGCCAAAGATGTCCATCGTAGCGACGGAACTCGAAAAGATGCGCTCGACAAGTGCCTGTGAAGAGCGACCAGGTGCTTCGCTGGTAGCCAAGAAGGTTCTCCTGTGATTCGGGAATCATTCGAGTATCGAATCTCTGACAACAGGGGAAGTATGAAGCACCTCACACCGCTGGTAAGGCCCGGGAAAGGGGGCGCGGAGGCGCTTTCGCTGCCCCCTTCACCTCCCCCGCTGGGCGGTCGCGGTGTAAGCTTGGCCCCCCGGATATGTTCACCCACCTACACACTCACACCGAGTATTCCCTCCTCGACGGGATGTCCAAGCTGGCCCCGTTGATGGACCGGGTGAAGGCGCTCGGCCAGGAAGCCGTGGCCATGACTGACCACGGCGCGCTCTACGGCGCTATCGACTTTTACCGCGAAGCAACGGCCCGTGGGATCAAGCCGATTATCGGCCTCGAAGCGTACGTCGCCCCGGGGAGCCGCTTCTCTCGCGACCGCGCGGACAGCTCGCCCTACCACCTGGTCATGCTCGCCCGGAACATGGCGGGCTATAAGAACCTCATCGCACTCACCACGAAGGCGAACCTCGAAGGCTACTACTACAAACCGCGCATCGACCGCGAACTCATCGAAAAGCACAGCGAGGGCATCACCGTCCTCTCTGGCTGCCCCTCCTCCGAGTTCCATCGCCGCATCCAGGAGGGCGACCGCGAAGGCGCGATCGCTGTCGCGAAGTACTACCGCGAGGTCTTCGACGGCCACTACTACCTCGAAGTCCAGGACCACGGCGATGAGAAGTTCACCCGCCTGAACCCGGCGATCGCCGATATCGGCCGGGAGATGGGCCTCAAAGTGGTCGCGACCAACGACAGCCACTTCACGATGCCGGACGAGGCCGAGGCGCACGACATCCTCCTCTGCATTGGCACGAACGCCACCGTGGAGCAGGCGGGCCGCTACCGCTTCGACGGCAAGGGCTACTGGGTGAAGAGCGAAGACGAGATGGCCGCGCTCTTCCCGGAGAACCCGGAGTTCCTGGGCAACACGATGGAGGTCGCCGATGCCTGCGACCTCGACCTGCACTTCGACCGCCAGCTGCTGCCCGAGCCGCCCGTGCCGGAGGGCCGGACGAGCGACGACTACCTCGCCGAGATCTGCTTCCGCGGGCTGCACGAACGCTTCGATGATGTCACGCCCGAACTGCAGCAGCGCCTGACCTACGAACTCGACGTGCTCAAGCAGACGGGCTTCACGGACTACATGTTCGTGGTCAAAGAGATCGCCGATTTCGCCCGCAAGGCCGGGATCAAGATGGGCGTGCGCGGTTCGGCCGCGGCTTCGCTCGTGCTCTACGTCCTCCACGTCACCGACATCGACCCGGTGGCAAACCGCCTCGTCTTCGAGCGCTTCCTCAACATCGAACGGCGCGAAATGCCCGACGTCGACTTCGACTTCGCCGACGACCGGCGGGACGAGATGATCCGGTTCGCCTACGATCGTTATGGCAAGGACAGAGTCGCCCAGATCATCACTTTCGGGACGCTCGGCGCGAAGGCCGCCATCCGCGACGTCGGCCGCGCGCTGGGCATCTCGTACGGCGAGACAGACCGGGTCGCCCGGCTCGTCCCCGATGTCCTCCACATCACCCTCGACGACGCCCTCGAGCAATCGCAGGAGATGAAGGAGGCCTACGAGACAGACGCGAAGGTGCGGCGCCTGCTCGACACCGCGCGAAAGCTCGAAGGCGTCTCCCGCCACGCGAGCACCCACGCGGCCGGTGTCGTCATCTCGCGCGATCCGCTGATCGACCACGTGCCGCTGCAGCGCCCGAACAAGGGCGACGAGGACAGCATCCCGACGACGCAGTTCGCGATGGAGCAGGTGGCCAAGATCGGCCTCCTGAAGATGGACTTCCTCGGCCTTTCGAACCTCACCATCCTCCAGCGCGCAGTCGACCTCATCCGCGACACCACCGGCGAGACGATCGACATCGTCCGCATCGCCGACGGCGACCCGAAGACAATGGAGATGCTGGGCAAAGGCGAGACCTTCGGCGTGTTCCAGCTTGAATCGTCGGGGATGCGCCGTTACGTCCAGGACCTCCAGCCGACGAACATCTCCGACCTCTGCGCCATGGTCGCGCTCTACCGCCCGGGGCCAATGCAGCAGATCCCGCGGTTCATCGATTCGAAGCACGGCAAGATCCCGATCACCTACCCGCACCCGGCCCTCGCCGACATCCTGGACGAGACCTACGGCGTCATCGTCTACCAGGACCAGGTGCTCCTCATCGCCCGCCAGTTCGCAGGCTACTCGCTCGGCCAGGCCGACATCATGCGCAAGGCCATGGGCAAAAAGAAGGCCGAGATCATGGTCGAGGAGCGCGTCCGCTTCATCGAAGGGGCGTGCAAGAAGGGCTACACCGAACTGGACGCCGCGGCCGTATTCGACCTCGTCGAGCCGTTCGCGGGTTACGCCTTCAACAAGGCCCACAGCTGGTGCTACGGCCACATCGCCTACCAGACGGCATGGCTGAAGGCGAACTACCCCGTCCAGTACATGACTGCCCTGATGCAGCTTTCGAAGAGCGCGCCGGACACGCATGCGCGCATCGCGGCTGCAGTCGCCGAGTGCGCAAAACTCGGCATCGAGGTGCTCCCGCCCGACATCAACCAGAGCGCCGACAACTTCAGCGTAGAGACGCGGCAGGACGGTTCGCTCGCCATCCGCTTCGGCATGGGCGTGGTGAAGAACGTCGGCTCGGCGGCAGTCGAAGGGATCATCAGCGCGCGCGAGAAGGGCGGCCAGTACCGCGACCTCGAGGACTTCTGCAAACGCGCCGACTTGAGCAGCGCCAACTCCCGCGCGATCGAACACCTCGCCCGCTGCGGCGCGTTCGACCTGCTCCCCGGGGCGCCCGGCCGCGAGCCGTACAACCGCAACGAACTCGTCCTCGGCTCCGAAAGGATCATCCTCGAGGTCAAGCGCGAGAAGGACCTGCGCGACAGCGGCCAGTCGACGATGTTCGACCTTTTCGGGAGCGAGGTGGCCACGCCGGGGTCCGGTTTCGAACTGCCCCAGGCGCCGGCGACGCCGCAGGAGTGGCTCGTCTGGGAGAAAGACCTCCTCGGCGTCTACGTTTCGGACCACCCGTTCAAGCCGATCGCGAATGACGTCGGCCGTTACTGCAGCCACCAGGTCAGCGAACTCTCGCTCGACCTGAAGGGTCAGGCCGTGACCATCGGCGGGCTGATCACTCGCGTGCAGGCACGGGCCACGCGCGACGGCCGGCGCTACTACATCATCGACCTCGAAGACCTCTCGGGGACGATTGAACTGACCGTCTGGAACGACACCATCGAACTGACAGGCGAGGAGATCTGGGCCGAGGGCCGCGTCCTCGTCTGCTCGGTGGAAGTGCGTGACCGGGGCGATCGGATGAGCCTGAACGTGCGCAAAGCCGCGCCATACGATGCGGCCGAGGGCAGCGTCGTCGGGTTCATCGCCGAACAGTGGCAGGTCGAAGCGCCGAAGCGCCGCCCGCGCATGGACCAGGCCCCCGGCGACCGCGCACCGGCCAACGGCGCGCGCCCGAATGGCTACGGCAACGGGACTCCGTATTCGAACGGCAACGGTCACACCAATGGGACTGCCCGGGCGAACGGCGCACCGCCGCGCACCCCGATGAACGCAGAGCCCGGCAGCGCCACCACCGAGGCCAACCGGCCGGGCGTGACCCCGCCGATCGCTGGCGACGCCTCGCGGTTCATCGTCACCATCTACGAAACGGATGACGTGCAGGCCGACGAGGCCCTCCTCCGCGCCGTCGCCGGCCTGCTGGCCAAGAGTCCCGGCAAGGACGAGGTCCGCCTCGTCGTCCGCGACGCCGACGGCAACGACAGCGAGTTCGACCTGCCCCGCGCCGAAGTCACCGAGGAGCTGGCGCGAAGCGTGCGGAACCTGCTGCGCAACCAGGGGCACGTGAAGCTGTCGTCCTCGCGGATGCCCGGGGCGGCGTAAACCCGGCCTTCCCCTGCGCGCCGCTCTCCGCGTCTCCGAAACATCCGCGACATTCATTCGTCACTTCCCGTTCATCCTCGCGAAACCTGGTTGTCTCACCCCGCATCTACCGTCGAATCGAACGGAGGACGGGTTCTGTGAACAAAATCGAAGCGATGAAAGCGGAGAAGGACGGCCTCGATGTCTGGCCGGATCTTCTCCGCTATGCAACCGAAGACACGCCGATCGAGGACATCCCCGAGGACGAACTCAACCGGATGAAGTGGTACGGCGTGTTCCACCGGCCGCAACGCCCGGGAACATTCATGATGCGGCTGCGGCTGACCGGGGGCGCACTCACCGGCCCGCAGATGCGGGAGATTGCCGCCATCGCCCGCGACCTTGGCCACGGCACGGTCGACATCACCACCCGCCAGAACATCCAGCTGCGAAACCTGCGCCTGCGGGACATCCCGGGCGTGCTCGAACGGCTCAGCAACGTCGGCGTCCACAGTCTGCAAACGGGCATGGACAACATCCGGAACTTCATCGGCTGTCCCCTCGCGGGGATCGACGGGATGGAGTTGTTCGATTCCACCCCGCTCCTTCACGCCATCGCCGAAGCGCACCAGATGGCCGGCAAGTCGATGAGCAACCTGCCCCGCAAGATGAACGTCTCCATCGCCGGCTGCCGCGATGACTGCGGTCATGCGCAGACACAGGACATCGGCTTTGTCCCGGCCACCGCCGACATCGACGGCCGCCGAATCGCCGGGTTCAACGTCCTGGTGGGCGGAGCGCTGGGCGGCACCTCGCCGCGGCTCGCCACCCCGCTCGATGTCTTCCTGCGCCCGGAGGAGGTCGTTCCCTTCTTCCTCGCCCTGGTCTACGTCTACCGGGACAACGGCCCGCGAGAGGTTCGGACCAAGGCGCGGCTCAAGTGGCTCATCGCCGAATGGGGCGAAGAGAAACTGCGCGCAGCGGTCGAGGAGCGCCTCGAACACCCGCTCCGCCGGGCCGGGGTTGATGAACGGCTGCAGATTGCCGGCGACCACCTCGGCATTCACCCCCAGCGCCAGGTGGGCATGAACTACGTCGGCCTTCACGTGCCGGTCGGGCGTATCACATCGGACGACCTGGAGGAGTTGGCGCGCATCGCCGAAGAGCACGGCGCGGGCGAACTTCGCCTCACGGTCGACCAGAATGTGGTGATCCCGCACGTCCCCGACTCGGCCCTCTCGGCGCTCCTCGCCGAACCGCTGCTCGCCAGACTGCGGCCGAACCCTCCCGCAGTCTGGCGCAGCCTCGTGGCCTGCACCGGGAACGACTACTGCCACTTCTCCCTCATCGATACCAAGACTCACGCCTTCAACCTCGCCACCGACCTCGAGCGCAAGGGCATCCAGATTCCGCGCGGCACCCGGATCCACGTGAGCGGCTGCGTCCACGCATGTGGCAAGCACCATGTCGGCGACATCGGTCTGCAGGGTGCAAACATCCGCGTCGGCGCGCGCGTGGAGGAGTCGGCCGATGTCTACGTTGGAGGAAAACTGGGCGAAAACGCCCGGCTTGCCGCGAAGGTGCTTACCAACGTCCACGTGGAGGACCTTCCCGTCCTCGTCGAGGCGCTTGTGCGCCAGCGCTTCCAGCAGACTGTGCCGCTCTCCGTAGTACGGCTGCTCGAACGAACCAACAGCCTGGAGGCGGTGAGTTGAACGACACGCTGAACGCCGTGCAGGCCGCGGCTGCGGCCAAGGCGGCAACGCTCAGGAAGACGCCGCTCGGCTACTTCGTCCTCTCGATGATGGGCGGGGCGTACGTGGGGCTGGGCATCGTCCTCATCTTCGCCATCGGCGCGCCTTTCGCCGCGGCCGCCTCGCCCTGGACAAAGACCGTCATGGGCGCCGCGTTCGGCATCGCCCTCTCCCTCGTGATCATCGCGGGTTCGGAGCTGTTCACGGGGAACGTGATGGTGATGACGGTGGGCCTTCTCCGCCGCACCGTTTCCCCGCGCGCGCTCGGGGGCGTCTGGTTCTTCAGCCTGGCCGGAAACCTGGCCGGTTCGCTGCTGGTGGCGTGGCTCGTCTCCGAAGCGGGTGTCTTCGAGGCTGCCCCGCAGCTCGGGTTCATCCAGAAAACCGCCGAAACCAAGATGAACCTCGGCGCGAGCGAACTGTTCTTCCGGGCGATGCTCTGCAACTGGCTCGTCTGCCTCGCCATCTGGTGCGCCATGCGGGCCACCAGCGAAGCCGGCAAGCTGATCATGGTGTTCTGGTGCCTCTTCGCGTTCATCGGCGCGGGCTTCGAGCACAGCATCGCCAACATGACCCTGCTCGGCCTCAGCCTCATCCTGGAGCACCCGGAGACCATCACGGTCGCCGGTTTCGTTCACAACGTGACGTGGGTGGTGCTGGGCAACATCGTCAGCGGCGCCATGTTCGTCGGCGCCGCCTACTGGTTGACCGCGGCGAACATCCGGCTCCCTGGCCTCATCGGGAGCCAGCCCGCCGCGGCCGCCAACTCCCTGCCGTCTCCCGGCGACTGATCTCCGGATCAGTCCGTTCATGCGCCCCTCTCCCTGCCGCTGGGAGAGGGGCGCACTGGTCTTCCCCGCCCTGGCCAGCGGGGGTCACTTCAGCAGGTGGGCGTCGAAGAAGTCGGCCATCCGCTTCGCGATCTCGGTGAGGTTCGGGCTGATCGGCCCGCCAACGGGGGTGAAACCGTGCCCGGCGTTCGCCACCGGGACGAACTCGGCGTCCACACCCGCAGCCACGAGCGCCTCGTAGAAGCTTTCGCCCTGGGAGATCGGCACGAGGCGGTCCTCCTCGCCGTGAATGATGAGGAACGGCGGGTCATCGGCCGAGATGCGATGGATGGGGCTGGCCTGCTGCAACTCCTTCGATGTGCGGTCAGTGGTCCCGAATGCCCGCATCACAATCTCATCCTGTGATCCGTCGAACTTCACCGTCAGGTCGGTCGGTCCGAAAAGGTCGACGACCGCGGCGACTTCGGCGTTGAGGGTCGTGATCCCCATCTCGTAGCCGTGGCCGCCAGTGGTCCCGAGGAGCGAAGCGAGGTGGCCGCCGGCGCTGGTGCCATAGGCGCCGATCCGCGCCGGGTCGATACCGAGTTCCTTCGCGTGCTGCTTCAGGTAGAGCACGGCGCAGGTGACGTCCTGCATCTGGGCCGGGAACTGGTATTCCGGGGCGAGCCGGTAGTCGATGGAAGAGACGGTATACCCGCGATTCAGCAGTTCCGCGAAGATCCCTGCGCTCGAGCCCGATTCCTTGTCGCCCTTCGACCAGCCGCCGCCGTGGATAAACATGACCAGCGCGCCGTTGCCGTGCACGGGGTGGTAGATGTCCATCTTCTGGTCCACTCCGCCGGGGCTGCAGTACGTCACGTTGCGGTCGACCGTGCCCGGGAGCGCCACGTCACCCTTCGGTGCGCGGCCCGCCGATGGCGTTCGCGAGGCCTGGGGCTTCGCCGCCTGGGCAGAGTCCGCCGGGGTGGGCGTTGGGGAAGCCACCTTCGCTGGCGCGGCGGCCTGCACCCGTGCCGAGTCTGCCCGCGGGTCCTCTCCGGGGTGGCCCTTCTCCCACTCCTCGAAGGCGCTCGCCATCTGGCTGAACGTAGCCCACTTCACCTTCCCCTCGGCAACGAGCGGGTCCACGACCTTCGCCAGGAAGTCGTCGATGATGGCGAACGGCTCGGTGCTGTCGCCCCGGAACTCTCCGGGATGGACAGTGAAGTGGAAAACGTTGACGTGGTCCTCGCTCGCCGACTCCACTGTCTTGCGCAGGCTCGCTGCCAGGTAGGCGAAGTACTCTTCGTCGCTCATCTCCCGGCGGCTGGAGGCGTAGTCCGTCCGGTCGAACAGGCCCTCGGGCAGGAACACCACCGGGCCGTCGGGATCGTGCGTCGCGAATGCGGCCAGGTCTTCGCCGTCAGTGCCGCCGGACGGGCGCCACGGTGAGGCGCCGCTCAGTTGGCCGGGGGTCTGCTGCGTCTCCGGGTTCTTCCAGTCGCTGTTGACGGACAGCCCCGCGCACTCGGCGGCTTCGTACAGGTGCGGGTAGAGATTGCCGCCGCTCCAGTACTGGACGGAGTCCACGCCGGCCTCGTGGAGGAAGCCCACTTCCTGTTTCAGGACCTCGCACCAGCGTTCCACCGGGAGGCTCCCGCCGTTCGAGCCAAGGTGGGCGTCTTCGTGGAAGTGGAGGGCAACTTCGTTGCCCGCATCTTCGAGGTCCGAAAGGATCGTCGACCCCTCGCGGATGGCCGTGGTGGTGAAGGGCGACTGGGACTGGACGGTGAGCACCCCGCCGTGTTCCTCAACGATCGCGGCGAGGGTGTTCAGGTCATCGACGGCACGGTCGAATGCCTGCGTCGAGTTGTAGCCGACCGTGCTGTTTCCCATCTGGGCGGTGCCGCCAAGCGGCTCGATGTGGACGCCGATGGTGAAGAGCACCGGCTGCGATTCGGCCGTCGCCGGCGTCTGCTGTTCGTCACTGCCGCCGCCAGCGCAGGCGCCGCCCGCGACGGCGACGAGGAGGAAAACGAAGAGGGTCATGATGGTTCGCATGTGAATCACCCGCCTGTGATGCGCGCTGCGAGGGGCTTTGCGCTCACCACAAGATGGCGCGGCAGCGCTGCGAGGTGCCGCGGCCGAGGGTGGACGAACGGTGACTGCGGTGACCCTGGTCTTTACTTCTCGCCTTCGAGCGGGTCCGCTTCGAGCATGAACCGCCGGAACGCCTCGGCGAACTCATACTCCGAACCCTGCGCCTCGCCTCGCGCCATCGCCTCGACGAACGGGAGGATGTCCTCGCCGAGTTGCGAGGGGTGCGCGAGCATCGCCTTCTTCTTCAGCTCAATCGTGTCTGCGATGTCGATCCAGACGTTGGCCTTCTCCGCGTTCGAAAGCCAGACCTGGCGGACCTTCCACGGTTCGAAGCCGTCGAGCAGCAGTTCGGGGAAGGTCAGCCGATCGCGGGCGCTGGGGAACGTCGCATCGAGGGCGACATCGCCGGCGACGCGGTGGTCCGGGTGGTTCACGTAGGTGTCCGAGAAGTAGCGCGTCGTCGGGTCAAAGGTAAAGAGCGTGTGCGGCCGGTACTTGCGGATGAGGCGGGTGACGTCGCGGCGCAGTTCGAGGGTGTGCTGCAGGTACCCGTCCGGGTAGCCCATAAACTCGTAGTTCTTCACGCCAAGGATGGCCCCGGCGGCGCGCTGCTCGGCCTCCCGGATCTCGGTCAGGCGGCTGCTGGTCATCGCGGGGTCGTCGCTGCCTTTGTCGCCCTTGGTGATGATGACGTAGGTGATCTCGCAGCCCTGGCGGGCCCACTTCGCGACCGTCCCGGCGACCATGAACTCGGCGTCATCGGGGTGAGCGACCACCACCATGGCGGACGGGGGGACGGGAACTTCGTTGGACTGCGGCATGGCGGGCTCCGTGGCTCTGGGATTGGCCCTTTGAGCGTAGCAACCTGCAGCGAGGGAAGGAAAAGAGCCGCCGTGGAGAATGCGCGCCGAATGGCCGCCGTTGGTAGCCTTAGGGGATGCAGCCCGCACGCCGCGAGCCGTCATGGCTGGCCCGTTCCGAAAGCGGTTACGCCGAAGTGGGCGCAGCCGGCCTGCTGCTCATCGCCCTCTGCGCGTTCGCGCTCTTCCTCTACTGCCGGGCCGAAGAGCAGACCGTCCCGGTCACGGGCCGAACCCAGAAGGTCGCACTCTCCGAAGCCGACCAGGAGAAACTCGGCACCGACGCCTACCGCGAGGTGCTCCAACAGGACGCTTCCAGCATCGTCAGCAGCGGGCCGGACGCCGAAGCCGTGCAGCGGGTTGGCGAACGCATCGCCGCCGTAGCCGATGACCCCGGCTACGACTGGCAGTTCACGCTCATCGCCTCGGACGAGGTGAACGCCTGGTGCCTGCCCGGCGGCAAGGTGGCGGTGTACACGGGCATCCTCGCGGTCACCCAGGACGAAGAGGGACTGGCGGCCGTGATGGCGCACGAAATCGCCCACGCCATCGCCCAGCACGGCGCCGAGCGGATGCTCCAGCAGCAGCTCACGCAGGTTGGACTGACCGCAGTCTCGGCGACCCTCGGGGGCGTCGACCCGGCGGCGCGCGGGGCCATCCTTGCCCTCTTCGGCGCGGGCGCGCAGTTCGGCATGCTCCTCCCCTTCGGCCGCGACATGGAGTCCGAAGCCGACCACATTGGCCTCATCTACATGGCCCGCGCGGGCTACAACCCGGAGGCGGCGGTCGCGCTCTGGCAGCGCATGGCCGAACGCCGCGAGGGCCCCCAGCTCCCGGAGTACGCCTCCACGCATCCATC
Organism: Dehalococcoidia bacterium; assembly: GCA_039809945.1. Lineage (GTDB taxonomy): Bacteria > Chloroflexota > Dehalococcoidia > Tepidiformales > Tepidiformaceae > Amarobacter. The sequence goes on from JBDHWA010000016.1 coordinate 13,427, forward strand.
GGACGAGACGCGCATCAAGAACCTCGAGAAGTGGCTCCCGGAAGCACGCCGCGAGTACGAAAAGGCAACGCGGTAGCGGGGTCGAGGCAGCCCGTTCGCCAGGGCCAGCGCCTAAGCAAGGGCGTGGTCGAATCACCACCCACTTACATGGATCACCGCAAAGCCTCATAGATCCGACCGTGAGGGAGGCCCCACCGCAGGCGCACCATCCCTGCAACGCGGCAGCGCGCAACGTCACGCAAAGCTCCAGCCGTCTCGCTATGGCGCGACCCGCCTATTGCCATGCGCGGTTCCCTTCACCGTGCGTCAGCATGCCCTCGCTGACGCGCGGGCCTTCGCGAACAGGGGCGTCCCTACGCTGGCTCCGTGTTCCCCGGTTCGAGGATACCGAGCAGCGCCCGGATGCGGGCCTGCTGTTCGAGCGGGTGGCGGAACGGGAGCTCGGGGTGCACTTCGTACTCGTTCCTGCGGCCGCGGCGGACCTTCGTCAGGTACCCCGACGCCACGAGGTCGGCCACGATCGCAAAGGCCGTGCGCTCCGTGATGCCCACCCGCTCGGCGATCTCGCCGAGGCGGATGCTGGGGTTCTGGCTGATGCAGAGCAGCACATGCGAGTGGTTCGTGAGGAAGGTCCAGGCGGCCATCCGGGCAGTTTCCGCGGCGCGGCGCGGGCGCTCAAGCGCCGGCCGGCTCCGCTTCGGCCAGCCACTTGGCCTTGTGCCGCCCGTGGGCCAGCAGGCGCCCACCTTCCGAGACGGTGAACTCGTAGGTCAGGAAGATCGTCCGGCCCGAGCGGCCCTTGTCGGCCACCCACTCCTCGATGGTGTACTCGCGGCCCATGAAGAGCGGCCCCGAGACGGCGATGTCGTGCTGGGCCCACATGCCGGGTTCGCGCACGCCCGTGGTCCGCGGGAGGCGCGGCTGAGCCGGGTTCCGCACAAGGTGGAGCGCCACCACGTGGAGATA
>JBDHWA010000017.1:0-14101 GCA_039809945.1 Dehalococcoidia bacterium
GCCGCCCTCTGCCGCGACCTCGACCCGGGCCCGGAGGTGTTGGCGATGATGGCCGGGGCGCCGCAAGAAGCCTGACGCCGAGTTTCGCTGCCCCGGCCGGGCTGCGAAACTGGACAACGTGGAACTGCGAACCGCCCACCTCTATCCGGATGTGATGAACATCTACGGGGACCGCGGCAACGTCATCGCCCTGCGCTACCGCTGCGAGGCGCGCGGAATTCGCTTCGCGCTCACGGAAGTCAACACCGGCGACCCGTTCGACCCGGCGGACTTCGACCTCATCCTCATTGGCGGCGGGCAGGACCGCGAGCAGCGGCGCATCGCCGATGACCTGGTGGCGCGAGGCGAGGTCCTTCGCCAGGCCGCCGAAACCGGCATGCCGATGCTCGCCGTCTGCGGCGGCTTCCAGTTGTTCGGTCACCGGTACATCGACCACGAAGGCGGCGTGATCCCCGGCATCGGCATCTTCGACCTGGAGACGCGGCACCCGGGGCCGCTGGCCGACCGCTGCATCGGCGACGTCATCCTCGAAACGCCGCTGGGCGAAGTGGTCGGCTTCGAAAACCATGGCGGGCGGACGTACCTTGGCCCGGCGCAGCAGCCGTTTGGCCGGGTGCGGCGCGGCGCCGGCAACAACCACGAGGACGGCTCCGAGGGCGCTCGCACCAACAACGCCATCGGCACCTACCTGCACGGCAGCCTGCTCCCGAAGAACCCGCGCCTGGCCGACGAACTGATCCTCGCCGGCCTGCGCCGCCGCTACGGTCCGGACGTCACGCTGGCGCCGCTCGACGACGCCGTGGAGACCGCCGCGCACGCGAATGCCGCCGCGGTGACAAACCGGCGGCGGCAGTAGGCGGCGCTCACCGGCGCCGGGCGGTCAGTCGTTCCAGTCGTGCTTCTGGATGGCGCTGCGCTCGCGGCGCTGCATCATCTTGGCGAAGTCCTCGTTGACCTTGCCCACGAGCTCCTGCATGTCGTCGCTGCCGAGCTTCATCTTCGAAGAGCGCCAGCGCTTGAGCATCGCGCGGTCCTTATCGCTCAGGCCGGCGTTGTCGGCCATGCGGTTAACGACCACGGTCAGGGCCTCGGCGATTTCGTCGTCTGTGAATCGAACTTCCATTATTGCTTCACCGTCTCGTAGCGGCCCTTACTCTTGATGCGGCGGAGGAACTTCGCATCGAGGTGGGCGTTGAGCGCCTTATTGAGGTCATCGGTCAGCTTCGCCAACTCGGGCGACCCTTCGCGGTTGACGCCGCGCCACTTCTTGATGGCCTCGCGCCCCTCCGGAGAAATCTCCGCATTGTCCGAAGCCACCGCGCTGACGAGCATCATCAGCGACCAGGCCTCTGGCTCTTCCAGCATTACGATCATTGATTACTCACCTGTGAAAATCGGGGGTCTCTTCTCTAAGAACGCTCGCACCCCTTCGGCCCGATCTTTCGTTGTCTGCAACAGCAAGGTCAAATCGGTCTCGAAGCGAAGGGCCTGTTCGAGGGGCTGAGCGAGGCCGCGCCAGATGGCTTCTTTCCCCAGCCGCACCGCTATCGGCCCGCGCGACGCGATGACCCCGGCCATGCGCCGGGCCTCACTGCGGGCGTCGCCGGCAGGGGCCACGGTCGAAACAAGGCCGGCCGCGAGGAGCGCCGCTGCATCCAGCGTCTGCCCAAGGAAGAGCGAGAGCGCGGGGCCCTCGCCGGCAAGGGTCTGCGCTCGTGCGTTGCTGTGGATGCGCCCGCGCAGCGCCGCGCCTTCACTGCAGACGCGGATATCACAGGCCAGTGCGAGTTCGGCCAACCCGCCCCGCACCTCTCCTTCGAACGCGAAAACGAGCGGGAGTTCGAAAAGAGTGACCGCACGCAGCCATTCCGCGGGGGCTTCGAAACGTTCCGGGAGTGGGCCGCAGGCATCGATGACTGCCACAGCGGCGGCCGCGTCGCGCGCGCGTTCGAGCGCTTCCAGCACGGCGGCAGCGTTCGAATCTGGTGTGATGGTGACTTCGGCGATGGGGGCGACCACGAAGCGAAGCGTACACCGGGAGGCCGCCCGGCGGCTCCTCACGTTGCCCGAGAGCGCCGTGGGCACCACAATTCGCGCATCATGGCGAACTTCAGCATCCCCGCACCGGTCGAGCCGGAAAAGACCCCCTGGATCCACGATCGCAGCCAGCGGCCCAAGGCGCCGCCCATCGATTGGCTGGCGCTGGCCGGCGGCTGGTGGGGGATTGCAATCGGCGTCCTCGGTTCGGTTGGCCTGACGGCGGTCATGTTCTCGCTCCGCGACTCATGGCCAAATCACCGCGAATGGCTCGTTTCGTTCATCCCGTTCCTGGCCATCGCGGCCATCGGGTTCGGCCACCTGTTCGCACGCGGCCGCTACATGGCCCTGGCCGTCCCCGTCTGCGGCCTCTTCCTGACCCTCGTCTTCATGTTCTTCGACCTGATGGCCGACAGTGACAACGCGCCGATGGACCAGCGCGACGCGCTCTCCATTCTTGGCGGGATTTGCCTGGGCATCACCGTCGCGGTCCTCGTTCTTTCGCTGCTCTGGGTGGAAATTCGCAATCCCACGAAAGCGCCCGCACCCGAACTCTAGGCTCGCGTACTGCATCGGGAGCCGCCCCGGAGGTACTCGTCATGTCGACTATCCCCATTCCGGCCACGATGTCCGAGGTAACGCCGGCCTGGCTCACCGCCGCTCTCCGCGCGAACGGCCACATCAGCGGCGAAGTGACCGCGGCCGAGAAAGTCACCATCGGCCAGGGCGTTGGCATCCTCGGCGAACTCGCGCGGGTCACCCTCACCTATAGCCAGCCCGAGCCGAAGGGGCCGAAGACGCTCATCGCCAAGATCCCGACCGCGGATCCCGGCGGCCGCGGCGTCGCCGAGATGCTCGGCTTCTATGAGAAGGAAGTCCGCTTCTACAACGAACTAAGCGCGAGGGTAGGTTGCCGCTCCGCCCAGGCCTACTACGCGGCCGGGGACCCCGCGACCGTCCGCTACGTCATCCTCATGGAAGACCTCGGCGGACTGCAGCTCGGCGACCAGGTGGCCGGCGCATCGCTCGAACAGGCGAAAACGCTGGTCGGCGAAGTGGCGCGCCTGCACGCGCACTGGTGGGCATCGAAGGACCTTGCCGCTCTGGACTGGGTGCCGCCGATTAACGCGCCCCAGATCAAGTTCTCGGCCCTTGCCTATGCCCAGGCGCTCGAACCGTTCCTCGAGAAATTCGGCGACCACCTGACGGGCCTGCAGCGCCAGTTCACCGGAGCGTACCTCTTCCGCATGAACCCGATGCAGGACTACTTCGCCTCGGGCGCCTCTACGCTCCTGCACGGCGACCTGCGGCTCGACAACGTCTTCTGGGGCAGCCTGGATGGGCAGGCCCCGTTGACCCTGATCGACTGGCAGATCGCGATGAAGGGCCGCGGCCCGTACGACATCGCCTACTTCATGAGCCAGAGCATCGACCCGGCGATTCGCGCGGCGAACGAGGAGGCCATCCTCAAGGAGTACCACCGCGCGCTGCTCGACCGCGGCGTAAAGGACTACACGTTCGATGCCTGCTGGGATGACTACCGCGCCTGCACCATCGGGTGCCTGACCTACCCGGTGGTCAGCGGCGGCTCCATCGACCTCGCGAACGAACGCGGGCTCGAACTGGTCACGATGATGCTGGACCGCTCCATCTCCGCAATCATGGACCTCAAGGCGTACGAGATCCTCGACCGCTTCGAGGATGCACCGCTGCCGACGCTGCCGGGCGCCTGAGCGACTCAGGCAGCGACGAGCATCGCGTATTCGAGCGCGTCGCTGAGGGCGAGCCAGCTGGCCTCGATGATGTCAGTCGATGAGCCGACGGTGGTCCAGTAGCGGTTGCCATCCGTGCTTTCGATGAGCACCCGCGTGCGCGCGCCGGTGGCCGCCTGGCTGTCGAGGATGCGTACCTTGTAGTCCGCGAGCTTCACGTGCTCGATCTGCGGGTAGGCCTGGGCGAGCGCCTTGCGCACCGCGCCGTCGAGCGCGTTGACCGGGCCGTTGCCCTCGTTCGCGGTGTGGTGCAGCTGGCCGTCGACGATGACCTTGACCATCGCCTCGGCGAGCATCTCGTTCTCCGATTCGTCGCGCCCGCGGCGGCGCCGCTCGACGATGACGAAGTCCTCGAGTTCCCAGGGCGCGCGGTAGTTCGGGAGCGAACGGCGGACGAGCAGTTCGAAGCTGGCCTCGGCCCCTTCGTACTGGTAGCCCTGGCTCTCCTTCTCCTTCACCACCTCGAGCAGGCGCTTGATCTCGGCCTGCGTCAGCGGGTAGTCGATGCCGAGTTCTTCGAGCTTCATCAGCAGGTTGCGCTGGCCCGAAAGTTCGCTGACGAGGACGCGCGACTGGTTGCCGACGATGGCGGGGTCGATGTGCTGGTAGGCGCGCTCGTCCTTCATGATTCCGGCAACGTGGTAGCCCGCCTTGTGCGCGAACGCCGAGGCGCCAACGTAGGGTGCGCCCGGGTTCGGCGTCATGTTCGCCAGCTCCGAGACGTAGTTCGCGACCTCGGTCAGGCGCGCGAGTTGCTCGTCTTCGACCACATTCAGGCCGAGTTTGACCTTCAGGTTCGCGAGGATGGTGAGGATGTCGGCGTTGCCGCAGCGTTCGCCGTAACCGTTGACGCAGCCCTGCACCTGCCAGACGCCGGCTTCGACGGCAGCCAGCGAGTTGGCGACGGCGAGGCCGGCATCGTTGTGAGTGTGGATGCCAAGGCGCGTGTCACGCACGCGGTCCTGCACGGCGGCGATGGTGCGCAGCATCGCGCTGGTGGTCATGCCGCCATTCGTGTCACAGAGCACAAGGGCGTCGGCGCCGGCACGGGCCGCCGTGGCGATGCACTGGAGCGTGTAGTCCGGGTCGTCGTTAAACCCGTCGAAGAAGTGCTCGGCGTCGAAGAAGACGGTCTTGCCGAGCCGTTTGAAGTAGGAAATGGTGTCGGCGATCATCGCCAGGTTCTCTTCGGCGCTGGTCTCGAGGATCTCCCGCACCTGGTACATGCTGGCCTTACCGACGAGCGTGATGCCGGGCGTTTCGGCAGCCACCATGCTCTGGATGTTGGCGTCGGTCTCACAGGTGATGTTCGGCTTGCGGGTGCCGCCGAAGGCGCTGACCTTCGCGTTCTTCAGCGTGGTGTTCTTCAGCCGCCGGAAGTACTCCGCGTCCTTCGGGTTCGAACCGGGGAAGCCGCCTTCGATCCATTCGATGCCGAGCTCGTCGAGCTTCCGCGTAATCCGGATCTTGTCCTCGACCGAGAGGGAAATCCCCTCCATCTGGGATCCGTCGCGGAGAGTGGTGTCATAGAGCTGGACGCGGTCAGTCGGCATCGCACTGTGGCCTTTCGTGGGAACTGTGGGGAAGGGAAGCGAGGGTGCTGCGAGCGGGCGCGACTAAATGGCAGCCCCGCGTGACTGACGCGGGGACGTTTTCACCCAGGGCGCAAAGGACGTGCGCATCCTGCGATTGTACCAGACCGGGTTCAGCGCGCAGCCGGGGACGGCCGCACAGGGTCAGCCGTGCTTCGTCACTCCCTCCCAGAAGTCACGGCGGAGCAACTCCACGGAGAGGCTGAGCGGGTTCTTGGGATGGAGCCAGGCGATATCGGTCGCCGATCCGCCCTGGCTGCCGATCATCCGGCCGCCGGCCGCGTCCAGGGTGTCCGAAGCGGCCTGCAATTCCGGCACGGTGAATCCGACCGAGTCGATTCCTTCACCGCGGCTCTCGATGAGGCGGGCGAGCGGGCTATCCGGGCTCGCAGGGGCAATGATCTCCATCACCAGCCCGCCGACGCGAACCATCGCCATATCGCCGAACGAGATCGGCTGGCGGGGGTGGATAACGGTGGCGCCGAGGACGCCGGTTGCGTACGCCACCGCAGCATCGAGGTCGCGAACGCGCAGATTGATCTTGGCGAAAGCCATATCCATTGGGGATGAGACTCCTTCTCGAATGCGCCGATTGTAGACGGTCGTGCGCACCAGTCCGGGTTTGCTCACTTCCGCTCGCATACGACAGACTCGATCGGCATGTCCGAAACAGCCCTTGTCATCGCAGCCCACCCTGACGACGGCGACTTCGGTTGCGCCGGGTACGTTTGCCAGCTCGTCGCGAAAGGCTGGACGGTGGACTTCCTCGTCTGCACCAACGGCGCGAAAGGGACCGAAGACCGCACGATGACGCGCGGCCGCCTCATCTCGCTGCGGCGCGAAGAGCAGCGCGAGGCCTGCCGCCGGCTGGGCGTGCGCGAGGTCCACCTCCTCGATCACGAAGACGGCGAACTCGTCTATGACCGCGCCCTGCTCGAACAGGTCGTGCGCTGCATCCGCGAGGTGCGGCCGCACACCGTCCTCACCCACGATCCGACGGACATCATCATCCGCGACAGCTTCATCAATCACCCCGACCACCGGGCGACGGGCGCGGCGGCGCTCGACGCGGTCTACCCGACGGCGCGCGACCACCTGAACTTCCCGGAACACCTTGCGGAAGGTCTCGAACCGCACAAGGTCCGCGAGGTGCTGCTCTGGAACACGAACCATCCGAACGTCGACATCGACATCACGGCGCAGGTGGACGCGAAGATCCACGCGCTTTCGGCGCACGTCACGCAGTTCGGCAACCAGGAAGACTTCGCCACGTTCTCACGCGAACGCTGGCGTTCGGACGATGGCCGCTACCTCGAGCACTTCCGCCGCATCGAACTCGGCTTTTAGAGTTTCCGCTTCCAGTAATCGAGGATGACGTTGAAGCGGTCGACGCGGTGGCTCGGGCGGCCGGAACGGGAGAGTTCGTGGTCTTCGTCCGGGAAGCGCACGAATTCGACGTCCTTGCGGCGCTGCTTGAGCACCACGAAGAGTTGTTCGCCCTGCGAAATCGGGCAGCGCAGGTCCACCTCCGAATGGAGGATGAGGACCGGCGTCTCGATGTTCTTCGCGTAGGTCAGGGGCGACTGGCGAAGGACCGCCTCCAGGTTGTCCTGGATGGTAGCGTCGGGCCCGAGGTACTGGCGGTTGAACGTCCCGCCGATGTCGCTCGCACCCTGCATCGAATACCAGTCGTTGACTGCGCGCTCGCTGATGGCAGCCTTGAAACGGGTCGTGTGGCCGATCGTCCATGAGGTCATGAAGCCGCCATACGAGCCGCCCATGATGCCGAGACGGTCGAGGTCGGCCCAGGGCGCGCGGGCCAGCGCGGCATCGAAGGCGGCCATCACGTCCCGGTAGTCCGGCCCGCCCATGTCGCCGACGACAGCCCGGGAGAACGCGGTGTCCTGCCCCGAACTGCCACGCGGGTTGCAGAAGACCACCCCGTAGCCAGCCGCCGCGTAGATCTGGAACTCGTCGAAGAACGTTTCGCCGTACTGGCCGAACGGTCCGCCATGGACGTTGAGGAGGACCGGGTAGGACTTCCCCTCCTCGAAGTTGTCCGGCTTCATCAGCCAGCAGTCCACCTCGGTTCCGGCATCCGTGGTGACGGCGAACTTCTCGGCCTGCTGCAGGGTCACCTCGTTGCGGAACGCCTCGTTGAAGTTCGTGAGTTGCGACTTCGCGCCGGATTCGAGGTTCACGAGGAACACCTCGGCGGGTTGCTGCTGCGAGGTGGCCGTCACCGCGGCGCGAAGGCCCGCTGCATCGACCGAGTACCAGCCGGTCATCGCCGGGCGCTTCGCCAGCCAGCGGCCACCATCCACAGCGCCGCCAATCCAGAGCGACGATTCACCGCGGTCGGCGGCCACGGTGAGGATGCCGCCGCCCGGGAGCCAGCGCGGCTGGGCTACGGCGCCGGGGAGCGCGCCAACGCCCATCTCCCGGTCGATCCCGCCGGACGCGTCGACCTGGCCACTCCCATCCGCGGCGGCCAGCCGGAGGAGGCCGTTCGACGGCCAGTCGGGGTGCTGGATGTGCGCGATGGTCTTCCCGTCGGGCGACCACGACGGCGCGGCGCGGGACCCTTCGGTCGCCGTGACCTGGCGCGCCTCGCCGCCGCGTGCGGAGACGACCCAGATGTCGCTGGCGCTGTCGAATTCGCGGTCATCGTGGCGCGCGGATACGAAGGCCAGTTGCGTGCCATCGGGCGACCATGCGGGCTGGGTATCGTCCCAGTCGCCGTCAGTCACCTGCGTCACGGCGCCGGTCGCGACGTCCAGCACAAAGAGATGGCGGCGCTGGTCATAGGTGAAGCCCTGGCCGTTGATGCGGTACTTCATCGAGGTGATGCGGCGGTACGGCTTCGCCTTCTTCGGGTCGGGGTCGGGGAGCGTGCCGGTCTTCGCGCTGAAGGCGATGCGCGTGCCGTCGGGCGACCATGCCGGGACGCCGGCGCCGAGGGGCAACTTCGTGAGGATGCGCGATTCGCCGCCGCCTGCAGGCATGACGGCGATCTGCGGCTTGTCTTCGCCGCGCTCACTCGTGAACGCGAGCCAGCGGCCATCGGGCGACCAGCGAGGCGAGCCATCGCGCTTGGTCCCGGCGGTGAACTGGCGCGGATCGCCGCCGGCGGTGTCGACCACCCAGATGGCCGAACGGTAGCCGTCGGTCTCGCGGTCGAGGTGGGTGACAACCACGGCGACGCGGCTCCCGTCGGGCGAGATGTCGCATTCGCCGACCCACTTGAGGGCGTAGAGGTCTTCGGGCGTCATGGCGCGCACGGGCAGCTCCTTGCGGAAGGTGTGCTGCATTGTGGCCGCGCCGGCCCGCGAGGAACAGCCCGCCTACGCGCCGGGTTTCGCGATCATCAACCAGAGGAAGACGAGCAGGGACACGTCGAGCAGCATCCCAACGGCTGCGGTCATCGGGTTGTTGAGCTGCGCCTTCAGTTCATCGCTGACGGGCTTGTCGCCCAGCGCTTCGGCCATGTCGTGCGCTTTGCGCGCCTGGCGCAGCAGGTAGCCGTGGTCGAGCCCGAGGACCACGATGATGAGCGCGAAGGTGGCCGAAATCCACGGGTCGCCCATCGAGTAGTCGAGTTCGCTGACCAGTGCGAACCCGAAGATGAGCACGAGCACGATGCCCGTCGACGTCCCGATGAGTTCGGAGTAGCGGATCATCTTGGTCAGCATGACGACGGTGCGGGCGCTGGCGGAGCGCGGCAGGGCGATGCCGGCGCCGGTGCTCAAGCCGGCAGCGCCAACGAGGATGAAGACACCGAGCAGGTGCCCGTACAGGTAAACTTCGGCGGACGACATGGATCACCTCCGCGCGGGACAGTAGCACCCTCGCGGGGTTCGCGCTGCACGAATGGGAACGCGAACCTTACCCGACCCAGGCCTCGTTGCCGAGAGCGGTTGGCAGCGGGCCGTCGATCATAAACCGGCGCAGCTCCCGGCGGTCGGCCGGCAGGTAGCAGTGGGCGCAGACGTGGGGCCGGGGCACTTCGACTGGGACCAGCAGCCGGTGAGCGCCGTGCACCGCGCACGTCAGTTCGTACTCGATCACTTCGATCCGCATCCTGTCCTCCCACCCATTCCGCACCAATGGATCTATAGGATAGGCCTATCCACAAGGATTACCAGTCCGTCCGGTACAGGGTTTGTGAACAAATGGGCCGATCCCCGCTGGCCGGCCCAAATTCTCCGGCTACGGCCGTGTGGCCGGCGTCACACGGCCCTTCGCATCAGGGGGCGACAGGCGCACGCGCTTGCCGCCACAATGGCCGGATGAACGATTCCGGGGGCGTGCTCAGCGGCCAGCGCGCGGGCCTCACCGTGGGCCTGCTGATGGCCGTCACCATCGTTGCTTTCGAAGCACTCGCCGTGAGCACGGTGATGCCGAAGGCGGAGCGCGACCTCGGCCACCTCGAACTGTATGGCTGGGCGTTCAGCGGCTTCCTGCTGGCCACCGTCGTCGGCATCGCCTACGCGGGCGAACAGGCGGACCGTTATGGCCCGGCGCGGCCGCTCGGACTGGGCATGCTGCTCTTCGGCGCCGGGCTCCTCGTGGCCGGGCTGGCGCCGTCGATGTATGTGCTCGTCCTCGGGCGCGTTATCCAGGGCCTCGGCGGGGGAGCGCTGCCGGCCATCGTCTATGTGGTCATCGGGCGCGGGTACCCAGAGTCGCTGCGGCCGCGAATGCTGGCCCTGCTCGCTTCGGCGTGGGTCATCCCGGGGTTCGTCGGGCCGGCCATCGGCGGGGCCGTCGCCGAGTGGGTGAACTGGCGCGCGACCTTCCTGATGATCGTGCCGCTGCTGGCGCTGACAGCCGCGCTCACCCTGCCTCAGATCCGCCGGCTCGGCCCTCCGGAAGGGCAGGAGCGCCAGCCGACGCGTCTGCCCCAGGCCATCCGGCTCGCACTTTGCGGCGGTATCGCGCTCGGCGGCGTGGCCAGCGAGAACCTGCTCATCGGGGCGCCGCTCGTGGTCATCGGCTTTGCGGCAGGATTCCCGGCGCTTCGCCAGCTTCTCCCCGAGGGCACGCTCCAGTTGCGGCGGGGGATGCCCGCGGCCATCGCCGGGAACGGCTTCCTGAACATGGCCTTCTTCAGCGCCGATGCCTTCATCCCGTATCTCGTGACGACCTACCGCGGCTATTCCACATTCACCGGCGGCCTCGCCGTGACCAGTGCGACGCTGAGCTGGACGGCAGGCTCGTGGCTCCAGGAACGGTTCGCGACCACCACATCCCGGGCCGCCCGAGCTTCCTTCGGCGCGGTGTTCGTGGCCGTTGGCGTGGCGGCAACGTCCATCGGCTTGAGCGACGCTATTCCCGGGCCAGCGGTGGCCGTCACCTGGGCCATCGCAGGCTTCGGCATCGGCATCGCCTACCCCACGTTCTCGCTGGAGATGATGGCCGGTTCGGAGCCGGGCCGCGAAGGCGAAACGGCTTCCGGTATGAAGCTCGCGGAGACGCTGTCCGCCGCCATCGGCGTTGGCGTGGCCGGGGGCATCGTCGCGGCGGGCGAAGCGGGGGGCTGGCACGGCCCGGCGCTCGGCGGCGTGTTCATCCTCGCGGGCATGGCGGCCGTCGCAACGATGATCATCAGCCGCCGCATCTCCACGGACGTCGCGCAGGCGGCCGCACCAGAACCGGCGCTCCAGGCGGCCGTCGGCGAATAAACAGCCAGCCAGTCAGCCCGAGAGCGGGCCTTCCTTCGCATAGCCGTAGTGCATCCGGGCGTGGTCGGCGTTGGCCGCCATGATCCCGCCGACAGTGCCGTCGGCCCACGGCGCGCCCGGGATCTTCGAATCCAACTGCTCCTGGCTGAGTTCGGAAAGCAGGCGAAGCGTGTCCGCGCGCGTTTCTGCGCCGATGCGCACCAGCTCGTCGAGTGGCTTGCCGCGGTGCTCCGTCGCCCAGCCTTCGGTCCAGCCGTGGAGCCAGGCCATGATCTGCTCCTGCGTCTGCGGCGAGCCGTCGGCGTTCTGGCGGCGGGCCATTCCCTGCCCGCCGGCCAGGTGCCTCCGGAACATCTCGTTCCAGTTCCGCTCGATGAGCGTGGTGTGGACGAAGTGGTCCGCGTACGACCAGGTCTTGTCCGGGTCATGCTCGCTGCGGGTGCGCGGCGCAAACAGTTCGTCCTGGCTCATAGCGGCGAGCTTTTCGATGAGCCAGGCGCGGTCGCCACTGAGCCGGGCTTCGATTTCAATCCGGTTCATCAACCCTCCTCAGGAAAGCAGGCCAGCGTTAGTAGAACTTCAGCACCGTGCGCGCGACTTCGCCCGCCTTCATCGCCCGGAACGCCTCGTTTACGTCTTCAAGCGTGCCGGTGCGGCTGATCATCTCGTCCAGCTTCAGGCGGCCCTGGAGGTAGAAGTCGATGTAGCGCGGCATGTCCTTGCGGAAGCGGTTCGAACCCATGCTCGAACCCTGGATGCGCTTCTCGCCGAGGAACGCGGGCCCATCGAGTTCGATCTTCGTGCCGACCGGGATCATGCCGATGATGGTGGCCGTGCCGCCCCGGTCGATGCACTCGAACGACTGCTCGGCGGCGCGCTTGCTGCCAATGGCTTCGAAGGAGTACTCCACGCCGCCGCCGCCGGTCAGGTCGCGAATGGCCTGCACGGGGTCGTGCGAGGAGGCATCGATGACGTGGGTCGCGCCGAGTTCGCGGGCCTTGGCGAGCTTCGATTCCACGGTATCGACGGCGATGATCATGCGTGCGCCGCCGATGCGAGCGCCCTGGATGGCGCTCAGGCCGACGCCCCCGCAGCCGAACACCGCGACCGAGGAGCCGGCTTCGATGCGGGCCGTGTTCAGCACCGCGCCGACGCCGGTGGTCACGCCGCAGCCGATGAGGGCGAGGCTCGCGAAGTCGACGTCGTTGCGAACCTTCACGACCGCATGCTCGTGGAGGAGCATCTGCTCGGCGTAGGAACCGAGGTTGGCGAACTGGCCAACCGGGGTCCCGTTCCAGCTCAGGCGCGGCGGTTCGCCCGGCGCGCGGCGGATCTCTGGCGAGCGGCAGAGATTCGGGCGGCCGCTCGTGCACATTTCACAGTGCCCGCAGAAGACCGACAGGCAGCAGATCACATGGTCGCCCGGCTTCACGTAGCTGACCTGGTCGCCGACGGCTTCGACGATGCCGGCCGGTTCGTGGCCAAGGACGGCCGGCGCCGGCAACGGGTACAACCCATCCACGAAGTGCAGGTCGCTGTGGCAGACCCCGGTCGCCATGGTGCGCACAAGCACTTCGTGGCCGCGCGGCTTGTCGATATCGATGTTCTCCATCGTGAGGGGCTGATGCGGCCCATGGAAAATTGCTGCCTTCACGTCCTGCCTCCATGCCGCAAGAGGGAGCGGCGCGCGGAGTCTACACAACGCGCGCTGTGCACGTCAGCCGTTTCGCCGCCAGGCCGGGTAATTGGCCGCTGAAACTTGACACATAACGTGGAAACCCAGAGAAAGAGAAGACGATTCGCGCTTTAGCGGCGCACGCGTCGGAACCATTCCGGAGTACGTCTTGAGCAAGTCCACCAAACCCGCCGGCAACCTCTGGCTTGCCGAAGAACTCTGGAAACTCGACGCAATCGGGTTCGGCGATTTCACCCTCGGGCGGACCGCCGTCCATTCACCGATTTACGTCAACTTGCGTCGGCTCATTAGCAACCCGAAGGCCCTCGCCCGCTGCGCCAGGATCATCAAGGAAGAACTCGAAGCGCTGATGTCGATGCGGAACCCGCACGTCCAGCCGTTCACGCTGGTCGCAGGCGTGCCCTTCGGCGGCCTGCACGTCGCGACTGCATTCTCGTTGAGCGTGACCACGCCGATGATCTACATCCACCCGCCAGCGACCGATAAGGCGAACGTGATCGAAGGCATCTACGTCCGCGGCCAGAGCTGCCTCATCATCGATGACCTGATCACCGGCGGCGGCAGCATCCTCCAGACGGCGGCCACGCTGAGCGATGCGGGGCTCGTAGTGCGCGATGCAGTGACCCTGATTGACCGCCAGGAGGGCGGCAAGCAGGCCCTCAAGAACGCGGGCATCAATCTCATCAGCATCCTCACGCTCGAACAGATTGCGAACTACCTGATGTCGGCCGGGCACATCGCGGAGGACCAGTACCGCCGGACGATGGAGTACCTGGGCGCAAGCAACGGCTGATCACCGCGTAACGCGTTCGAAACCGGGGGCGTGTAGACCGTGAGCATGCCACCCGAGAGTGCGCTGACGATCTCGTTCGCCATCCGGCCGGCGACGGTCGCCGACCTCGCAGCCATCAACGCCATTTACAACCACTACGTGGCCACCTCGCCGGCGACCTTCGACCTCGAACCCGTGAGCGAAGCCGCACGCCGCGAATGGTTCGACGCCCACGTGAACACCGGCTTCCCGGTTCTCGTCGCTGATGCCGGGGGCGAAATCGCCGGGTGGTGCTGCCTCTCCCAGTGGAGCCCGCGCAAGGCGTACAAGACCACCGCCGACGAATCCATCTACATCGCCGATGCCTGGCGAGGCCGCGGCGTGGGCAGGGCGCTCCTCGGGGCCGTTCTCGATGAGGCGCGCGCGATGGGCGTCCACGTCGTGATGGCGGGCGTGGTCGGCTGCCAGGAACCGAGCCTCGCCCTCCACCGGTCGCTTGGATTCGTCGAGGCCGGGCGATACGAGCACATGGGCTACAAGTTCGGCGC
>JBDHWA010000018.1:0-13990 GCA_039809945.1 Dehalococcoidia bacterium
CTCGAACGGCGCTTCCAGCCGGTCATGGTGGAGCAGCCGTCCGTCGAAGAGACCATCGAAATCCTCAAGGGCATCCGCCCGCGCTACGAGGAGCACCACAAGCTGAAGATCAGCGACGCGGCCCTCGTCGGCGCTGCTGAACTGTCCTCTCGCTATGTGAGCGATCGCTTCCTCCCGGACAAGGCCATCGACCTCATCGACGAGGCCTCGAGCCGGGTGCGCATCCGCCGCGCCGCCACGCCGCCTTCGCTGAAAGAAGCAATGAAGGGGCTCGAGAGCCTGCGCCGCGAGAAGGACCAGGCAATCGCCTCACAGCAGTACGAATACGCCGCCGAACTCCGCGACCGGGAGCTCAAGCTCCAGGACAAGATCAAGGAGATGGGCGAGTGGGAAGAGGGCGAAGAAGGCATCGCCACGCCGGTGGTCACTGAGGAGGACGTCTCTGAGGTGATCTCGATGTGGACGGGCATCCCGGTCGCCCGCATCGCCAGCGAGGAGAGCGCCCGCCTGCTCCGCATGGAGGAGCAACTCCGCGCCCGCGTCATCGGCCAGGACGAAGCGATCGAGACGATTGCCCGGGCCGTGCGCCGCGCCCGTGCCGGCCTCAAAGATCCGCGCCGCCCAATTGGGGTGTTCCTCTTCTGCGGCCCGACGGGCGTCGGCAAGACCGAGCTCGCCCGCGCGCTCGCCGAGTTCATGTTCGACTCCCAGGACAACATGATTAAGCTCGACATGAGCGAGTTCAGCGAGAAGCACACGGTCTCGCGGCTGGTAGGCGCGCCTCCGGGCTACGTGGGTTACGACGATGGCGGCCAGTTGACCGACACCGTTCGCCGGAAGAGCTACTGCCTCATCCTCCTCGACGAAATCGAGAAGGCGCACCCCGAGGTGTTCAACCTGCTCCTCCAGATTTTCGACGAAGGCCGCCTGGCCGATGCGAAGGGCCGCAAGGTGGACTTCCGGAACACGATCATCATCATGACCTCGAACGTGGGTTCGGACCTGATTAAGAAGGACTCCGGCCTTGGCTTCTCGACCGCCCAGGACGAGATCAAGACGCACGAGGATCGCTATGCGCGGATGAAGGAGAAGGTGCTCACGGAACTGAAGAACGTCTTCAAGCCGGAGTTCCTGAACCGCATCGACAGCACCGTTGTCTTCCGCTCGCTCAGCCGCGAAGACATCCGCCGCATCGTGGATAACGAACTGCGGAAGGTGGAGAAGCAGCTGCTCACCAAGGGCGTCCGCCTGGAGGTCAGCGATGCCGGCAAGGACTGGCTCGGAGACAAGGGGTACGACCCGGTCTTCGGCGCACGCCCGCTGCGCCGCGTCATCCAGGACAACATCGAGGACAAGCTCAGCGAGATGCTGCTCTCTGGCGAGTTCGGCCCCGGCGACGGAGTCCGGGTGGATGCGGAGGACGGCGCGCTGAAGATCGAGCCGATCCGGGAGCCTGCGGCGGTCGGCTAGCAGGGTAAAGGAGACTATCGTTGCTGCCGGACAGGCTATGGCCTGTCCGGCACTGCAACGTTGACGGATGGGGGAGAGTTCCCTACTATTCGTATTTGGCTTGCCATGCCCATCGTTTCCCCAAGAGCATTGTTGGCCCACACCCAAACTCATTGTGTCCGCCGCCCATAAGTCCTGAAGGAGTTGCCACAGGATGACCACTACGCGTGACGTGGTGCGCAGTGGTGCTTTTGCACCCCTCGAAGTTGAGACCTACGGGTCCATCCCAAACGTCCTCGACCTGCCCAACCTCATCAAGATCCAGCTCGATAGCTTCGACTGGTTCAAGAATGACGGGCTCCGCGAGTTGCTCACCGAGATCTCGCCCATCCAGGACTTCACCGGGTCCAAGATGGACCTCATTTTCGGGGACTACGAGTTCCGCGAGCCCAAGGCGAGCATGAACGAGTGCCGCGAGCGTGACATGACGTACGCCGCGCCGCTCTTCGTGGACGTCGAACTCCGCATCAAGGAGTCGGGCGAAATCAAGGAGCAGCGCCTCTTCTTCGGCGACTTCCCCCTGATGACCGACAAGGGCACCTTCATCATCAATGGCGCCGAGCGCGTCGTCGTTTCGCAGCTGGTCCGCTCCCCGGGCGTCTACTACACCATCGAGCAGGACCAGGCGACGGGGAAGCGCCTCTGCAGCGCCAAGCTCATCCCGAACCGGGGCGCATGGCTCGAGTTCGAGACCTCGAACCGCGATGTCCTTTACGTAAAGGTCGACCGGAAGCGGAAGATTCCCGTAACCACGCTCATCCGAGCCATCGATGTCCCGGGTCTGCTGCCGGAAGACAGGGATGATCCGCGCTTCCAGAAGTACTGGAACGCAGCCGACGACAAGGCCCGCGAGCAGGCCGCTCGCGAACTCGAGCGTGAGCACCTCGGGACGAACGATCGGCTTCTGCGCATGTTTGAAGCGGTCGACACCAGCGACGTGCACCAGTTCTTGGCGACCACGATCAGCAAGGAACCGCGCGAGCCCCTGGTGGAGGACAAACACGGCGCGCTCCTCGAGTTCTACCGGAAGATCCGCCCCGGTGACCCGCCGACGCACGACAACGCGCGCAACCTGCTGAAGACACTCTTCTTCGAGCCGCGCCGGTACGACCTCGGCCGCGTTGGCCGCCACAAGGTGAACACGCGCCTCGAACTCGAAGACCCCACGACCCAGCGATGGCTGCGGCCGTACGACCTCGTGAGCATCATTCGCGAGCAGATCAATATCAACAACGGGCGTGGCCACCACGACGATATCGACCACCTTGGCAACCGTCGGGTCCGCGCTGTGGGCGAACTGATCCAGCAGCAGTTCCGCGTTGGTCTGCTCCGGATGGAGCGCGTGGTCCGCGAGCGCATGACGATCACCGACCCGGAAGAGGCAACGCCGAGCGCCCTCATCAACATCCGGCCGGTCGTCGCCGCCATGAAGGAGTTCTTCGGGGGCAGCCAGCTCTCGCAGTTCATGGACCAGACGAACCCGCTCTCGGAGTTGAACCACAAGCGGCGCCTGTCGGCCCTCGGCCCGGGCGGTCTTTCCCGTGACCGCGCCGGCTTCGACGTCCGCGACGTGCACCACAGCCACTACGGCCGCATCTGCCCCATCGAAACGCCGGAAGGCCCGAACATCGGCCTCATCGGCTCACTCGCGACGTACGCCCGCCTCAACGAGTTCGGGTTCATCGAGACGCCTTACCGGCGCGTCTTCCGCGAACTGGTGTCCGATGACGCGCGACTCGTTGGCCGGACCCTCCGTGAAGAGGCGCTCGACGACAACGGCAAGGCCATTGGCAAGGCCGGTGATGTGGTTACGGAAGCGATGGCGAAGCAACTCGCCGATGCAGGCCGCTCGGTCTCCATTCGCCCGTGGGTCACGAACGACATCGTCTACCTCACCGCAGACCAGGAAGACAAGTACATGGTCGGCCAGGCGAACACCGTCCTCGACGATGACGGCCACTTCGCAGACGAACGCGTCGAAATCCGCCAGTTCGAGCACTTCAAGTCGGTCAGCCCGCTCGAAGTCGACTACATCGACGTTTCGCCGAAGCAGATGGTTTCGGTGGCGACGGCGCTCATCCCGTTCCTCGAGCACGACGACGCGAACCGCGCGCTCATGGGCGCAAACATGCAGCGCCAGGCAGTGCCGCTCGTCCGCCCCGAAGTGCCGCTCGTCGGCACCGGCATGGAGCGCCGCACCGCTGTCGACAGCGGCCACGTAAAGGTCGCCGAAGGCCCGGGTGAAGTGCTCGAAGCCAGCGGCAACAAGATCGTCATCCGCTACGACGACGATGAACTCGGGAAGGTGGAGTATCCGCTGACCAAGTTCACCCGGTCGAACCAGGGAACCTGCCTCAACCACCGGCCGCTCGTGTTCCGCGGCGACCGGGTGGAGAAGGACCAGCCCATCGCCGACAGCTCGAGCACGCAGGGCGGCAACCTCGCCCTCGGGCAGAACGTCCTCTGCGCGTTCATGAGCTGGGAGGGCTACAACTTCGAAGACGCGATCATCCTGTCGCAGAACATGGTGCGCGAAGACAAGTTCACCTCGATCCACATCGAGAAGCACGAAGTCGAAGCGCGCCAGACGAAGCTCGGCGACGAGGAGATCACGCGGGACATCCCGAACGTAGGCGAAGACAGCCTGGCGCAACTCGATGAGGACGGCATCATCCGCATCGGCGCAGAAGTGCGCGAGGGCGACATCCTCGTCGGCAAGATCACGCCCAAGGGCGAGACCGAACTGACGGCCGAGGAGAAGCTGCTCCGCGCCATCTTCGGCGAGAAGGCGCGCGAGGTGAAGGACACGAGCCTGCGCGTCCCTCACGGCGAAAAGGGCAAGGTCATCGAGGTCAAGGTCTTCGACCGCACCAACCATGAGGGCCTGCCGGCGGGTGTGAACAAGCTCGTCCGCGTCAGCATCGCCCAGCGCCGGAAGCTCTCCGAAGGCGACAAGATGGCTGGCCGCCACGGCAACAAGGGCGTCATCAGCCGCATCCTGCCGCGCGAGGACATGCCGTACCTCGAGGACGGGACGCCGATCGATATCATCCTCAACCCGATCGGTGTGCCGAGCCGCATGAACATCGGCCAGGTGTTGGAAACGCACCTCGGCTGGGCGGCGAACGTGCTCGGCTTCCGGGCCGTCACCCCGGTTTTCGACGGTGCGAGCGACATCCAGATCGATGACGCCCTCGGGCGCGCCTGGCTCGCCCAGGAGTCCGGCTCGGTCTACTACGTTGACCCGCGCGACCGCGGTTTCGACACAGAGGCCTGCGCAACCTGGCTCACCGAGCGGGGCTACGACGCCGCAGCGGTGCTGACGAACCCCGTCGATGGCGCGGCCAGCCGGGCCTGCCTCGAAATCTGGCTCAATGAAAAGCGCGCGACCGACGGCCAGAAGCCGCTGGAGAAGGGCAAGCACTCGAAGGAAGAGCTCGAGGAGATGGCCCAGGCCGTCTACCGCGAGACCGGTGTCGCCCCGCCGCTCTTCGGCAAGATGACGCTCTACGACGGTCGCACGGGCGAACCCTTCGACCAGCCGCTGACGGTGGGCTACATCTACATGCTGAAGCTCATCCACCTCGTGGAAGACAAGATCCACGCCCGCAGCACCGGCCCGTACAGCCTCATCACCCAGCAGCCGCTGGGCGGCAAGGCGCAGTTCGGCGGCCAGCGCTTCGGCGAAATGGAAGTGTGGGCCCTCGAAGCCTACGGCGCGGCCCACATCCTCCAGGAACTCCTCACCGTGAAGTCGGACGACGTTGTCGGCCGCGTGAAGACGTACGAAGCGATTGTGAAGGGCGAAGACGTGCTCGAACCGGGCGTGCCCGAGTCCTTCAAGGTCCTCGTCAAGGAACTCCAGAGCCTTGGCCTCTCCGTGGAGGTCTCGAACGACGAAGGGGGCAGCGTCTCCTTCATCGATGACACCACCAACGACATGCCGGAGCTTGGTATCAACCTCTCCGGGTTCGAAGCGGAAGACCTCTTTCCGCGCGGAGGTTCTGTGAATGCTTGAAGTCAATGATTTCAACCAGGTCCGTATCGCCCTCGCCAGCCCGGAGCAGATCCGCTCCTGGAGCTACGGCGAAGTCACAAAGCCGGAGACCATCAACTACCGCACGCTCAAGCCAGAGAAGGACGGACTCTTCTGCGAGAAGATCTTCGGTCCGACGAAGGACTTCGAGTGCTACTGCGGGAAGTACAAGCGCGTCCGCTACAAGGGCATCATCTGCGACAAGTGCGGCGTCGAAGTGGCTCGCGCGAAGGTTCGCCGCGAGCGCATGGGTCACATCGAGCTGGCCAGCGCGGTCAGCCACATCTGGTTCGTCAAGGGCACCCCGAGCAAGCTCGGCCTCCTGCTCGACATGTCGCCGCGCAACCTCGAGCGGGTGCTGTATTTCGCCCAGTACATGATTACTGAGGTGGACGAGGAAGCCCGGAACCGGGAACTCGAGCACCTCCGCGCCGAGATGACGAGCGTCATCGACGAACGCGTTGCGGATATTCGCCCCAAGCGCGAAGCCCTCGAGCGCCAGCTCGAAGAGGCGAATGCCGAGCTGCAGGCGAAGGTCGCGGAACGCCAGGGCCAGATCGGCGCTGAACGGCAGATCTCCCGTGACGCGCTTGCTGCCTCGGTGCAGCGTGCGTTCGAGTCCGCGGAGGCCAGCAAGGGCGCCGTCCTCGAACAGGAGATCTCGCTCCTCGGCGACGTCATCCTCGAGGCAGGGGTCAAGGTGACCGCTGCCATGGTGAACCGCGTCCAGCGCGAAGGCGACAAGAAGCTTGCCGCGTTCGACAAGGAGACCGCCAAGCTCCAGGGCCTCGAAGGGGACGCCGCCGACTCTGCGCTCGACGATGCCAAGGCCGCTCTCTTCGACGAGCTGCATCCCCTCCAGCAGAAGGAGAAGCAGCTTCGCGACGAAGTTGAGGAGCAGTACAAGGAGCGGCTCAAGGACCTCGAAGAACTGAAGGACCCGGTGCGCGACGACCAGGTCGTGCTCCTCACCGAGACGCGCTATCGCGAACTGCATGACCTCTTCGAGCATGTGTTCAAGGCGGGCATGGGCGCCGAGGCGGTCCTGGAAGTCCTCCGCCGCGTTGACCTCGATGCGATGCGGAATCGGCTGAAGGAGGAGATCCTGGTCGCCTCCGGTATGCGCCGCAAGAAGGCCACCAAGCGCCTCAACGTCGTCGAGTCGCTGAAGAACTCGGGCAACAAGCCGGAGTGGATGGTGTTCCAGGTGCTGCCGGTGCTCCCGCCGGACCTGCGCCCGATGGTGCAGCTCGACGGCGGCCGCTTCGCCACCAGCGACCTGAACGACCTCTACCGCCGCGTCATCAACCGGAACAACCGCCTGAAGCGGCTCCTGGACCTCGGCGCGCCGGAGATCATCATTCGCAACGAGAAGCGCATGCTCCAGGAAGCGGTCGACAGCCTGATCGACAACGGCCGGCGCGGCCGTGCGGTCTCGGGCAGCGGCAACCACAAGCTCAAGAGCCTGTCTGACATGCTCAAGGGCAAGCAGGGCCGGTTCCGCCAGAACCTCCTCGGCAAGCGCGTCGACTACTCGGGCCGTTCGGTCATCGTGGTTGGCCCCGAACTGAAGCTGCACCAGTGCGGCCTGCCGAAGCGCATGGCGCTCGAACTGTTCAAGCCGTTCGTGATGCACTCGCTGGTGGCGAAGGGCCTCGCGCACAACATCAAGAGCGCCAAGCGCATCGTCGAACGCGCCCGGCCCGAGGTCTGGGACGTGCTCGACGAGGTCATCCGCGACCGCCCGGTGCTCCTCAACCGCGCGCCCACGCTCCACCGCCTTGGCATCCAGGCATTCCAGCCGGTGCTCATCGAGGGCTCGGCCATCCAGCTGCACCCGCTCGTCTGCTCGGCCTTCAACGCCGACTTCGACGGTGACCAGATGGCGGTCCACGTGCCGCTCAGCCGCGAGGCTGTGGCAGAGGCAAAGCAGATCCTCATGTCCAGCCGCAACCTGCTGTCACCGGCCAGTGGCGACCCGATCGTCGCGCCGTCGCTCGACATGGTGCTCGGCTGCTACTACATGACGGATATCGACGCGAAGGCGAAGGGCGCCTATCGCGAGGTCGGCGGTGGCCGCCCGGATGAGGGGGTCTTCGGCTCCTTCGAAGAGGCCAAGCTCACGTTTGACCTTGGCATGCTCGACCTTCGCGCCCCGATTCGGGTCCGCACCGAGCTCCCGGTGAGCGGCGATGCCGGCGTGGTCGAGGAAGCCCCGGTGGCAGAGGACGGGACCGTCCGGCCCCGGTTCATCGAGACCACGGTTGGCCGAATCATCTTCAACGAGGTGCTGCCCGAGGGCTTCGCCTTCCAGAACGTCATCATGGACCGGCCGAACCTTCGCAAGGTGGTTGCCGAGTGCTACCGCACGATGGGCAGCGAAGAGACCGGCGAGGTTGTCGACCGCATCAAGGCGACCGGCTTCCACTACGCGACCCGTAGCGGTATCACCATCGCCATCCACGAGATCCAGGTGCCTGCCAACAAGCAGCGGCTCCTCGACGAGGCCGACCAGCGCGTCGACGAGCTGACCGAGCAGTACCAGATGGGCCTCATCACCGATGACGAGCGGTACCAGGAGACGGTCAACATCTGGGCCGACACCACCAGCCAGGTGGAGAAGGCCATCAAGGACCGCATGCCCGAGTACGGTTCGCTGTACTACATGGCCAGCTCGGGGACGAAGGGCAACATCACCCAGATTCGCCAGATGGCCGGTATGCGCGGCCTCATGACCGACCCGAACGGCAAGGTCATCGAACTCCCGATTCGCGGTTCGTTCCGCGAAGGCCTCACCGTGCTCGAGTACTTCATCTCCACCCACGGCGCCCGCAAGGGTCTCGCCGACACCGCACTCCGCACGGCGGACTCCGGCTACCTGACGCGCCGCCTTATCGACGTCGCCCAGGATGTCATCATCCTCGAAGAGGACTGCGGCACCACGAGCGGCCTCTGGATCGAGCGTGAGACTAAGGGTGACGCGGTCGAACCGCTTCGGCCTCGCATCATGGGCCGTTACGCCGCGATGGCAGTGGTCGATGAAGAGACCGGTGAGGTGCTCTGCGAGCGGGACGAAGAAATCAGCGAGCAGGTCGCCAAGGAAGTCGACGACCGGCGCGTGGCCCGCGTCTACGTTCGCACACCGATGTCCTGCGAAGCTGAGCGCGGCCTCTGCCGCCTCTGCTACGGCCGGGACCTGGCCCGCGGCGAACTGGTCAAGGAGCGCACTGCGGTCGGCATCATCGCCGCCCAGTCCATCGGCGAACCTGGCACGCAGCTGACGATGCGCACGTTCCACACCGGTGGCGTCGCAAGCCAGACTGACATCACCAGCGGTCTCCCCCGCGTCGAAGAGCTGTTCGAAGCGCGCGCCCCCAAGGGCGAAGCGATCATCAGCGAAACCGACGGCGTGGTGGAGGTTGTCCAGGAGAACGAGCGCCGCGTGGTGCGCGTCTCCAACGTCGACACGCTCGTCGAAGAGTACGAAGTTCCTGCAAAGGGCGAGGCGACCGTGAAGGACGGCGACCGTATCGTCGCCGGCCACGTCATCGCGGTTGGCCCGGCCCCGAAGAAGAGCACGGAAGTCGCCGAGTCCGTTGCCTCCCGTATCTCCGGCGTCGTCCGCGTCTCCGGTAAGAACAAGCTCTCCGTCGTGTACGAAGAGCGCGAGGAACGGGAGTACCCGATCCCGGCAGCAGCCCGCCTGCTCGTCGAGACCGGCCAGATGGTGTACGCCGGCGACCAGCTCACCGAGGGCGCGCGCAACCCGCAGCACATCCTCCACATCCAGGGCCGCGACGCGGTTCGGAAGTACATGGTTGATGAGGTCCAGAAGGTCTATAAGGCCCAGGGCGTGAACATCAACGACAAGCACATCGAAGTCATCACGCGGCAGATGCTCCGCCGCGTGAAGGTGGACCACCCGGGCGACACCGGCCTCCTGCCGGGCGACCTGGCTGACCGCCGCGCCTTCGAAGAACTCAACGACAAGGTCATCGCCGAAGGCGGCGAGCCGGCGACGGCCCAGCCCGTCCTGCTCGGCGTGACCAAGGCCTCGCTGAACACCGATTCGTGGCTCGCAGCGGCCTCCTTCCAGGAGACCACCCGCGTCCTCACGAACGCCGCCATCGACGGTTCGACCGACAAGCTCCTTGGCCTCAAGGAGAACGTCATCATCGGCAAGCTCATCCCGGCACGGAGCGACATCGAAGTGCCGAAGCGCGAGCACTACGCCGAACTCGACGTGCCCGAGTCCCTCCTCCTCGAAGAGGAAGAGGACCTCGAGCGCATGCTCGCCGAACGGGAGGCTTCGGCCTACCGCCGCTCCAGTGCAGTCGGCCTCCTCGACGAGGACGATGACGAAATCGGCGCACTCCCGCTCGACGACGATGACGACGACTTCACCATCGGCGACGACGAGTAACCCGGCGTCACAGGCCACAACAGAACGGGCCTCCCGAAAGGGAGGCCCGTTTTCGTTGGGTGCAGGTGTGGGCCTGGCTTAGACCATTTCCACGGCTTCGCCCTCGTAGTTGCGGGCGCCGCGCTTCAGTTCGACCAGCTTGCCGAGCTTCACAACGCAGTCGGCCACACCGGCTTCGCCGCGGAGCGCATCGAAGTTCTGCATGCCGCAGACGTTGCATGAGCCGTGGTGGCAGTCTGGCACTGTCTTGACCGAATGGACGTCGCGCCACTGTCCGCGCAGGTAGCTCTTCGCCACGCCGCAGTCGATGTGGTCCCAGGGCAGAACTTCCTGCGTGTCCCACTCGCGGTGGGCAATCCAATCGGCATCGATGCCGGTGACAGCGAAGGCCTCCCGCCAGACATCCTCGCGGAAGTACTCGCCCCAGGCGTCGAACTTCGCGCCGCGCCGCCACGCTTCGTAGAGGGCGGCGCCCACGCGCCGGTCGCCGCGGCTGAGGACGCATTCGATGAAGCTGTCGGCCGGGTTGTTCCAGCTGAACTCGACGCCGGCCGAGCGGCAGCCGTCCTTCAGCAGGAAGTGCTTCGGCTGGAGCTCGTCGTGGGTGTCCTGGCGGGCCCACTGGAAGGGCGTGTGCGGCTTCGGCACGAGGTTGCTGGTGCTCACTCGGACGCGCGCGCGGCCACCCACGTGCTTGCGGCCAATCGCCTTCACCTTCTTCCCCATCTCGACAATGCCTTCGACGTCCTCACGCGTCTCGGTTGGCAGGCCGACCATGAAGTACATCTTGATGCCGGTCCAGCCGCGTTCGAATGCGTTCTCGGCGGCGCCGAGGAGGTCGTCCTCGCTCACGAGCTTGTTGATGGCGTTGCGCAGGCGCTGGCTTCCCGCTTCCGGCGCGAGGGTCAGCGTGTGCTTCTTCCCCTTCGCCACAGCATTCGCCACGTCAACCGAGAAACTGTCGACGCGTGTGCTCGGGATGCCCACCTTCAGGTCTTCGAACGTGGAGGTCAGCTGGTTCACCATCGGCACAATCTGGCTGTGGTCGGTGGTGCTGAGCGAGAGCAGCGAAAGCTCGTCGTACCCGGTGTTCTGCATCAGTTCTCGCGCGGCCTGGACCACTTCCTCGGGCGAACGTTCGCGCGTGGGCCGGTAGATCATCCCTGCCTGGCAGAAGCGGCAGCCCTGGGTGCATCCGCGCTGGATCTCCACCGCGGCGCGGTCATGCACCGTCTGGAGGAACGGCACGATCGGCTTTACAAGCGCCGGCGGCAGCTTTTCGACGATCCGCCGCGTGATGCGTGGGGGCGCTTCCGGGACGAGCGGTTCGAGGCCTGCGAAGTGCCCTGAATCGTCATAACGCGGCTCGTAGAACGAAGGAACGTAGACTCCGGGACGCCCGAGCAACTGCCGCAGGCGTTCACGGCGTGGCGTCTTCTCGGCCTTCCACGAGCGAACGAGGTCAGCCAACTCGACGACCGCGTCTTCGCCTTCGCCGAGGAAGAACGCGTCGACAAACGGGCTGAGCGGCTCCGGGTTGAACGACCCGCTGCCGCCACAGATGACGATCGGGTGCTCGTCCGTTCGCTCATGGGCCCATACCGGGATGCCGGCGAGGTCGACCATGTTCAAGACGTTCGAGTAGGTCATCTCGTACTGGAGCGTGAACCCGAAGATATCGAAGTCGCGGATGCGGGAGCGCGTTTCGAGGCTCCAGAGCGGGACGCCTTCGCGCCGCATCTCCGCCTCCATGTCCTCCCACGGCGCATAGGTCCGTTCGCAGACGACGTCATCAATCTTGTTGAGGATGTCGTAGAGAATGCCGAGGCCCATGTTCGACATCCCGATGTCATAGGCGTCGGGGAAGGCGAGGGCGATGCGGACGTTCGTCGAGTCCCAGCGTTTGGTCACGCTGTTCCATTCGCCGCCCGAATAGCGGGCTGGTTTCGAAACTCGCGCGAGCAGGCTTTCGATTGAAGCTGGCATGGAAGCCTCCTTTCCGGGGTACCGGTGCGGGCGAGCTTCCATGGTAGCAGGCAGGCGGACTACCGCTTGATGGCCGCTCCGAGCTTCTCCGCTTTGCCCTTGTGGGCGCGAGGAACCTCGAACTCGAGTTCGCTGCCGTCCGTGAGGCCGATGGTGAGGGGCGCCGTCAGGGCGCCGCCGCCCACCTCGAACGACGTGACCTCTTCGAGTGGGATCGATGCCAGCAGGTCACCGCACGACGGCTTCAGCAGCCCGGTCTTCTGCTTGAACACCCCGAGGTTCTTTTCGCCGAGGCCCAGGACCACGTACCCCTTGTATTCTCCGAGCGCATCTTTCCCGCGGTTCGCTACCGCCGCAGCCGCTGCTGCGCCCACCACGCCGCCGATGCCCGCCGTGAGCATCGTTCGCTTGCCGGTGCCCTTCGTTGAAACCGTGGCGACCATGGACACGGACTCGCCCAGCTTCTCCGACGCCTGTTGTTCCATTCCCATGTTGGTGCTCCACCCAATGATCCGGGGAACCTACAGTGGAACTCCCTCAGATGCTAGGGTGCGACCATGGCGATCGACGCGGTGATCGTGGCTGCAGGTTCGGCGACGAGGTTCGGCGATGGGGATAAGCTGACTGCGGACCTCTGTGGCAGGCCCGTGCTGGCGTGGTCCCTGGCGGCGTTCGAAGCGGTTGAGAACGTGGGAAGCCTCGTGCTTGTGACGAGCCGGGATCGGATGGAAGCGGCAACCAGCATGGCAACTCACTGGTGTTCGAAGGTGTGCGTTCGTGTTGTCGAAGGCGGCGCGCGGCGCAGGGACAGTGTCGAGGCTGGCCTTCGGGCCTGCACGAGCCGCTACGTCGCCATCCACGATGGCGCACGTCCGCTCATCACCAACGAAGCCATACAGCGTGTGGCCGCCGCTGCCCAGGGGCTGCCCGGCGCCATTGCCGCCGCACGGGTGACCGACACGATCAAGGAGGTCGCGAACGGCCGCATTTCCGGGCATCCAGATCGGGCCCGGCTCTGGGCGGCGCAGACACCACAGGTCGTCCTCCGGCAGGCCTGGCTCGACGCCGCCGCCATGAGCGACAACGACGAAACCGACGACGCTGCCATGCTCGCCCGCCTCGGACTTGAATGCGCAGTCGTGGACGTTGGCCACGAGAACGTAAAGATCACGCGTCCGCTCGACCTCGAAGTCGCGGCGGCAATCCTGCGGCGGAGAGGACTCGCTTGACCGTGCGCGTTGGGCAGGGCGAGGACCTGCACCGTGTGGATGACTCGCGGACGCTGGTCCTCGGCGGGGTGATCATTGAGGAAGGCCCGGGCCTGGCTGGCCATAGCGACGCCGATGTGCTCCTCCACGCCATCACCGACGCGGTCCTGGGCGCTGCTGCACTTGGGGATATCGGCCACTACTTTCCGCCGAGCGACCCCCGCTGGGCCCACGCGGACAGTGCCGACTTCCTGAGGAAAGCCCTCGAACTGGCGCGCGATGCCGGCTGGCATCCGGTCAACGTCGACAGCACGGTGCGGACTGAGCGGCCAAAGCTCGCGCCATACATCGGTCACATCCGCGAACGCATCGCCGAGGTCATGGGCATGTCCGTTGATGCGGTGAGCGTGAAGGCGAAGACTGCTGAAGGCCTCGGCGAGGTCGGCCGCGGCGAGGCGATGGCCGCGGCGGCTGTTGTGCTCCTCGAACAGGACGACTCACCATAGAGCGTCCAGGTCATGTAAGCCCCCTGATACGGCGGCCGCTTCGCGCCGGAGTGTAATAACGAACACGTTCGCCGCCCGCGGATGTCAGCGAGGAGTGATCTGCCATGGCAGGCAAAGTCGTCA
The DNA here is from genome assembly GCA_039809945.1 of Dehalococcoidia bacterium. Taxonomy (GTDB): domain Bacteria; phylum Chloroflexota; class Dehalococcoidia; order Tepidiformales; family Tepidiformaceae; genus Amarobacter. The sequence continues at coordinate 13,792 of JBDHWA010000018.1, forward strand.
TCGGGAACCACACGCCGGAAGAGATTCTGGGATCCCTCAACGCCATCGATGAGATGGCCGTCAGCACCCGGGCTGGGAGCAGACTGCGCTCCCGCATGATGCACTTCGCGGTCGACGGCGAGTTCCGTGTCTACGCTGCATCCATGAAGGGTGACCCGAAGACGCTCCAGATCGTGAACGACCCGTCCATCTCGCTCCT